>JAIXXC010000327.1 GCA_027490985.1 Verrucomicrobiales bacterium | reverse complement strand
GGCGCCGGTTCTCCCACACTCTTCGCGTCGATGGAGGGCTTCAAATACCGGCACCGGGTCACCTATGGCGATTGCACGGTGGGCAACCACGTCTATTACGGCCGATACCTCGAACTCCTTGAAGCGGCCCGGGGCGACTGGTTCCGGTCGCTCGGCAAATCGTTCGACGAATGGCATCGCGGCGACGGCCTCATTTTCCCGGTCCTCGAGGTTCACCTGTCCTACCGATCTCCGGCGCGATACGACGAGGTGCTCTCGATCGAGATCCGGGTGGAAGAGGCCCGGGGCGTGCGGTTCACCCTCGGTTATCGGGTCTCGGGTGCGGACGGTCGACGGGTGCTCGAGGGGCAGACCCTGCATGTGTGCACCAATCTTGAAGACAAGCCCCGTCGTCTGCCCCCGGCGCTGATCGCCTCGCTCGGGCCGATTGTGGAAGCCGCTGGAGGCGCTGGGGGTGTGACGGCCAGGACCGCCGCCGCCGCCAACCCCTGAGAGTCGGCTCGATCCGTTCGGCCTCGGGATGCTTGAACCCGGATTGGTGCCGGCTGGGCCCCGCCCTGGCGGTCAGTTCGCCGACTTCGCCAAGGTCTCTTCGAAGTCCACCAACTCCTGGATCTGGATCAGGAACCAGCGGTCGATCTTGGTAAGGTGGAACACCTCTTCGATGCTGAATCCCGCGCGGAAGGCGTGGCGGATGAAGAAAATGCGCTCGGCATTCGGGGCGCTGAGTTTCCGCGAGATCAGGTCCTTGGGTAGCACCTCGCGGTCGCCGTAGCTGTGGGTGCCCACGCGCCAGGGCTTGCCGTCGCCGCCGATGCCGCTGCGGCCGATCTCCAGCGATCGGAGACACTTTTGCAGCGATTCCTTGAAGGTGCGTCCGATGGCCATGGCCTCGCCGACGCTCTTCATCTGCGTGGTCAGGGTCGGATCGGCCTGAGGGAACTTCTCGAAGGCGAAGCGGGGGATCTTGGTGACCACGTAGTCGATGGTCGGCTCGAAGCTCGCCGGGGTCTCGCGGGTGATGTCGTTGCGGATCTCGTCGAGCAGGTAGCCCACCGCCAGCTTGGCGGCGATCTTGGCGATCGGGAACCCGGTGGCTTTGGAGGCCAGGGCCGAGCTGCGGCTGACCCGGGGGTTCATCTCGATGATGACGATGCGACCGGTGTCGGGATGCACGCCGAACTGGATGTTGGAGCCGCCAGTCTCGACGCCCACGGCGCGGATCACCGCGAAGCTCTGGTCACGGAGCATCTGGTACTCCTTGTCGGTGAGCGTCTGGATCGGAGCCACCGTGATGGAGTCACCGGTGTGCACCCCCATCGGGTCGAAGTTCTCGATGGAGCAGATGATGACGCAGTTGTCGGCGCGGTCGCGCATGACCTCCATCTCGTACTCCTTCCAGCCCAGGAGCGATTCCTCCACCAGGATCTCGCTGACCGGCGACAGGTCGAGCCCGCGCTTGGCGATCTCCTCGAACTCTTCGCGGTTGTAGCCGATGCCGCCGCCAGTGCCGCCCAGCGTGTAAGCGGGGCGGATGATCAGCGGATACCGGCCTATCTTGGCCGCGATGGCCCGGGCTTCGTCGAGTGTGTGGGCCGTGCCGCTGATGGGCACGTCCAGCCCGATGGAGAGCATCAGGTCTTTGAAAATTTGCCGGTCTTCGCCCTTCTCGATGGCCTCGGCCTTGGCGCCGATCATCTCCACGCCCAGCCGATCCAGCACTCCTGAGCGGTGCAGCTTCATGGCCGTGTTCAGGGCGGTCTGGCCACCGAGCGTCGGCAGCAGCACCAGCTTGCCGGTGGCTCCCAAGCGCTTCATCTCGGCTTGCTCGCGCACGATGATCTTCTCCACCGCGTCCGGGGTGACCGGCTCGATGTAGGTGCGATCGGCGAACTCCGGATCGGTCATGATCGTGGCCGGATTGGAGTTCACGAGGACCACACGGTAACCCTCTTCCCGCAGGGCCTTGCAGGCCTGCGTTCCGGAATAATCGAACTCACAGGCCTGGCCGATGATGATCGGTCCGGCGCCGATGATGAGGACGGAGTGGATGTCGGTGCGCTTCGGCATGGTCAGAAAAGCTGGCGGATGAAACACGGTCCTTGCCCCGCGGGCGACGGAAATCTGAGGCCCTCCGGGGACAGTCTCTCCAGCGCCCCGGATGGGGTGTTCCCCGGCTGTGGGTGGCGACCTGGGGACGGCTTCACAGGCCACAGTCGCGGAGCATGGCCTGGATCGCCTCGGGGCTCGATTCCAACCGCGGGGCGCTCCGGAGCAGATCGGCGACGTCCACCCCGTACCAGTGGCGTTTTTCGGGGTCGCACAAACCGGCCACGTTGATGGGTTCGATGGCTGACGCCACCCGGGCGATCCATTCAGCGTCGGGGACCCGGCCCGCCTCGGCCAGGAGGGCGCGCATCACAGGACCGACATGGGGATGGGCTCGGAGCAGGAATCCCGGTGCCAATGCGGGTTTGCCCAGCCGCAGTGCCGTCTCGGCGAAGCTGGCGCTGGCGAAGTAGAGCATGGTGAGGGCCTCGAACGCCGCGGGCCTGCCGAGCACCCGATAGGCGGCGGCGATCAGGCGTGCCGTGGCGTCGAGGTCGGCCAGCGTCTCGGTCTCATAGGCGGCCAGTGCGGACTCGGGGCATCGGGCCTCCAAGGTCCGTGCCAGTCGATCGATGCCCAGCAGCGAAAGCACGAATCCGGTAGAGAACAGGGGGTCCACGAATCCGGCGGCCATGGGCAATTGGGCCCAGCGTGGTCCGACGCACCGTGCGGTGCGGAAGGCCAGCGGTTCGGTGCGGTTCCAGGGCCGGATGGCTTGGGCCCTGGCGAATTGTTGCCGGATCAAGGGAAATCGATTCAGGAATTCGGCCCAAGCCCCGGCCGGATCGGACGTGGGCTGTGCGGTGGGGTGGGCCCATTCGGCGAATCCCGCGCTGGTGATGCCGTTGTTGAATCGGAGCACCCACATCCAGCCTCCCTCGAACACATGGTGCAGGGCGGCCTCGTCCGGAGGGAAGGGAGCCGAGTCGAACACCGGATGCGCTTCGGCCCAGGAGCCCACCCCGGTGAAATGCGAGAACACCCCTCGGGTGTGCGGAAACCCCTCGTACCGGGCCTCGGGCAAGGCCAGCGCCCGCTGCAAGTACCCCCGGGGACCGCTGGCATCGACCACGAAGGCCGCCCGCGCCTCGAGAGGTCGCTCCTTGCGATGCCCCACCAGGTGCACGCCATCGGCTTCGATCCGGCACTCGGTCAGCGTGGTCTCGTCGAGGTATTCCACGCCCTCCCGGATCGCCTCTTCGACCAGAAAGGCGTCGAAATCCGGGCGATACCAATGGGTGTCGGCCACGGCGTCGTTCGGGCTGGCGGCCACGAGGAGTTGTTCTTCGCGGCTGGGGCTCGGTCGCCACGGTTGCCCGGGTGTGTGGTGGAAGTAGCTGAACCCCCGCTTCAGGCCGCAGCCGATCTGCGGGTAGGTGGCCTGCCAGGAGCCCCACTGGGACAATGGGCGCAGGCGGGGCAGGTCGTAGCGGTCGGCCAGCGTCTCCAACCACAGGTTGGCCAGGGGCGTGGACGACTCGCCGATGGCGAAGCGCGGGTGGCTGCCGCGTTCCACCACCAGCACTGAAAGCCCCAGTCGTCGCGCGATCATGGCCAGAAGGGTCCCGGCGAAACCGGAACCGACGATGGCGAGGTCGAAGTCGGCGGACACGCTGGGCACGGTACGGATCGGGCAGCCGGAGGCCAGTCCGGATCCCTCGGGTCGGCGTGGCCTGCAGGGAATATGCAGGGAGTACGAACGGGTGGGGGCGAAGTCGGACCCGGGCTCCCGAGGCCCTGGATTCTAAACTTTTTCCCCATCACTCCACTCTCGACGTTCTTCGGGCTGTGGGTAGTTTCGGGCGGTCATGTTCAACGACGCCCCGTCGGGGCCTGCCGCCCCCGTCGCACCCAAGAAAGTGAATCTCCGCAGGCCTGACGTCATGCAGGCGGTCTCGGCCCAGGTGGTGACCCACTACCGCAGCGAATTGGTGGAGCGACTCCGGGCCAATGGCGGCACCTTCTCGTATGGTGGATTGACCATCCGCTTGGCCAAGGAGTTCGGTTTTTGTTACGGCGTCGAGCGCGCCATCGATCTGGCCTATGCGGCCCGCAAGGTCTTCCCCGAGCCGACCCGCATCTTCCTGCTGGGCGAGATCATCCACAACCCCGAGGTCAACGATCAGATCCGGGGCATGGGCATTGTGAGCATCTCGCCCAAGCCCAGCGATCTCGAACTGGCCGGTCTCAAGCTCAATGCCGATGACGTGGTGATCATCCCGGCCTTCGGCACCGAGGTGTCCACCCGCCAGCGCATCGAGAGTTTCGGTTGCCAGACCGTCGACACCACCTGCGGCGACGTCATGT
>JAIXXC010000169.1 GCA_027490985.1 Verrucomicrobiales bacterium | reverse complement strand
TCGTGGGCCCAAGCCGATCCGACCGCGAGGAAGGCCGCGATAACGGCACCCCAAGGCATCCATCGACTCGATACGCCAGGACATCCAGTACTCATGAACTCATCAGACGCCCCGAAGATGAACGGATCGCGGGTGCCCAGATGACAGTTTTGTCATGTAAAACCCCTCGAAAGATGCCCGCCTCCAGACCACGTTGATGGCGGATGAAGATCCTGGTGGTGGAAGACGAGCGGAAGATCGCCGATCTGGTGCGCAAGGCCTTGGAGGCCTCGGGATTCATCGTCGAAACCTGCAACAACGGCGATGACGCCTTGACCTGGGCGTCCCGCTCCGCGTTCGACGCGTTGGTGCTCGACATCATGATCCCGGGTCGGGATGGGCTGAGCGTCCTGCGGCATCTCCGAGCCGCCGGCAATTCCACGCCGATCCTGCTGCTCACGGCTCGGAGTTCTCCGGACGAACGCGTCGAAGGATTGAATCTGGGGGCCGATGACTACCTGCCCAAGCCTTTCTACACCGAGGAACTGGTCGCCCGTCTCAAAGCCATCATTCGCCGGCGCGACCCCGCCCACAGCAGCCGTCTCGAATCGGGCACGGTGTCGGTCGACCTCGTCTCCCGCGAGGTGCGTGTGGCCGGTCAACCGGTGGAATTGACCACCCGCGAGTTCGCCCTCCTGACCTGCCTCATGCGATCGCCCCAGCGTGTGTTCACCCGCCCACAACTCTGCGAGCGGGTCTGGAACTACCATCATGATCCGGGCACCAATCTGGTGGACGTGTACATCCAGCGACTGCGGCGCAAGCTGGGCGACGATCCGCTCCGGCCCCGCATCGAGACCCTCCGGGGCGTCGGGTACCGCTTCGTCGAGGCCCACCCGCCCTCCACCCCATGAGGATCCCTTCCTTCCGCCTCAAGATCGCCCTGCTCTCCGGCATCCTGTCCGGGGGCCCTCTGCTCGTGGCGGCGCTGCTCTTCTGGAACTGGACCTACCGACGGGACCTCGATCGTGTGGACCGCGAACTCCGTAATCTCGGGGTCGAGCATCTGGAACGGGTCAATGGCGGCGATCATTGGAGCCGCTTCGAGAACGCGCTGCGCTTTGTCGGGGGCAGCGAGCAACCCGCGCAGTTCATCCTGTGGGTGCGGCAACAGAACCGCGAGCTGCACCGCTCCGAACAGTGGCCGGCAGCCCTCGATCCGCAGACGCTGCCCGAGCTCGACGACTACGAACCGCCCTATCGACCGATGCCGGGCACTCCGCCTCCGCCACCCCCGCGGCGCAACGAGCCCATCTCCGAGCGGAACCCGCCCCTGCCCCGCAAACGCCCGACCTTCCTCACCCACAACAGCGCCGGGCGCCAGTGGCGTTTGGCGGTCATGGGCAACCCCTACCAGACACTGGTTCTGGGGACCGATCTCGGCCCCTTGAACCAGGGCATGGCCCGACTTCGCACCCTGTTTCTGGCCCTGCTGCCCGTGGTGCTAGGAGGGGTTGGAGCCGGAGCCTGGTGGCTGTCGTCGCGGGCCCTGCGCCCGGTCTCGGAATTGACGCGCAGTGTCGAGGGCATCACCGCCCGCGGACTCGACCAGCGCATCGGGGCCACCGCCCACGACCGGGAGTTCCTCCGGCTCGTCACTGTCTTCAACGCCATGCTCGACCGACTCGAGAAGAGCTTCCATCAGGCCACCCGCTTCAGCGCCGATGCGGCCCACGAACTGCGGACCCCGCTGACCATCCTCCAGATGGATCTCGAAATGGCGTTGCTCTCGGCTGAAACGGGTTCTGAAACCCAGCGATTGTGCGTGGGCCTGATCGAGGAGATCAGCCGACTCCGGGCCATCCAGGAGAAGCTGCTCCTGCTCTCGCAGGCCGACGCGGGCAAACTCCCCCTGCAACCGGTGCCCGTGGACTGGAGCCGGGCAGTCCGGGAGGCCGCCGACGATGCCCGGAGCCTCGCACCGCACCTCCACGTGCATGAAACCGTGCCCGATGAGGTGATCGCGCCGGCCGACCCCATCCTCCTCGATCAGATTCTCCAGAATCTCACCACCAACGCCGTCAACTACAACGAGCCCGGCGGGGCCATCGATTTCGAGCTACGACCGCAACCCGGCCATCTCGAGCTGAGGGTTTCCAACACAGGCCCTGGGATTCCCGAGGAACACCGGCCTCGACTCTTCCAGCGCTTCCACCGAGGCGACCCCTCACGACACCGGGAGACCGGCGGCACCGGGCTGGGCTTGAGCCTCGCCCGCGAAATCGCCCGAGCCCATGGGGGCGAACTCCGCCTGGATCCCACTCCGGGGGCGAAGACCACCTTCGTGTTGACCTGGCCTTCGCATTCCACCAACTGAACGCCACTGGTTGAACGCCATCGATTGAAGCCCCCCCGCAAGCCGACGCGCTGTGCGGGTTTTTTCGGAATGCGCGGTGCTCCGGGGCAAGACCCTTAGACACCCCCTCCTGCATCCTGTCGGCCGATGCGAGGGAATCTGGTCATTGTCGGCGGCGGAGTCATCGGACTCAGCACGGCCTATTACTGCGCCCAAGCGGGCTATTCCGTGACGGTGATCGACCGGAATCCGCCGGCCCGCAATGGGTGTTCCTTCGGCAATGCCGGGATGGTGGTGCCCAGCCACTTCATCCCGCTGGCGGCCCCGGGCATGGTCGCTCTGGGACTCAAGTGGATGTGGAATCCGGAGTCGCCCTTCTACATCCGTCCGCGTTTCGACCCGCAGCTCTTCGAATGGGGCTGGCGTTTTTGGCGGGCCAGCACGGCCAAGCGGGTCGAGAAGGCGGCCCCCTTGCTGCGCGACATCAGTCTGGCCAGCCGCGCAGCTTTTGAAGCCCTGGCCGCCCTGCCCCAACTCGACTTCGGGCTCGTGAAGAAAGGCCTGCTCATGCTGTGCCGCAGCCAGCATGCCCTCGACGAGGAGGCCCACACGGCGGCCCAAGCCCGTGCCCTGGGCATCCCGGCCGAGGTGCTCGATGCCCGGCAAACGGCCGCGCTGGACCCGG
>JAIXXC010000300.1 GCA_027490985.1 Verrucomicrobiales bacterium | reverse complement strand
GGAAGGAGGAGCTTTGGCGCTGAGGCGCCGGGGGATGAGATTGATCGCTTCCAGTGCTTGCTCCGGCCTGATCCCGCGGCTGGTTGGGGGTGACGAGGGGGGTGGAGCCGCGGGACCCGGCCTGCGCGCGCAGGTAAGCTCTGGTGAGGAGGAGCTTTGGCGCTGAGGCGCCGGGGGATGAGATTGATCGCTTCCAGTGCTTGCTCCGGCCTGATCCCGCGGCTGAGGGGCTGACGAGGGGTGCGGGTGTTTCGGGTGGGATAGTCTGGACAGCCGGGGCGGGGGCGTGAAGGTGGACCGATGCGTTGTGCGTCTCGGGGTCAGGGGTGGTTCAGGGCAGGGGTGATGGGGATCGCGGCCCTCTTCGGCGTGCTCCGGGCTCAGGCCCAATTGGAAGACGTCCGCATCGAGGATGTTCCCGATTACGAATGGCATGTGGGCTGTTTCGGGACGGCCACAGGCAATCTGATGGGGTTCTGGGATCGCAATGGGTTTCCCGACTTCTACACCGGGCCGACCGGAGGCGGGGTGGCTCCGCTGAACAGCCGGTCCAGCCAGGGCAATCAGGGGATTTTCTCATTGTGGGCTTCGAAGGCCGGTCGTGACGGTCGGCCTGCCAATCAACCGGGCCATGAAGACGACTATTACTTCGCCTACGAGAGTGTCTTCGCCGATCCCTACATCACCGCCGGTCGCAAGGAGCACACGCCCGACTGCATCGGGGATTTCATCGGGCTCAGTCAGAACAAGTGGTCCAGTCTCGGGGGCGAGTGCCGGGGCAACATCGACGGGTTCTCGTATGTCCACTGGAACACGAGCGGGGATCGTCGGTGGGTCCAGTGGGGGCAGGAGCCGGCGATTCCGTCGGGGTCCGACATCCCCACGGGGCTGGTGGCCTGGACGCGGTATCGGGGTGGCGATGCGACGAGTTTCTGCCAATTGACCGAGTTCAACCCGACCGTCTCCGGCAGGCGGGGATTCACCTACGCCGACCTGAAGGCCGAGATCCGGGCCGGCCGGCCGGTGCTGCTCTTCATGCAGCCTTCGGGGGAGTTTTCTCGGACGGTGTCGGGGGTCACCGGAGTGAACCCGGAGATCCATGGCATGCTGGCGTATGGCTTCTGGGTCGACGACGACGGTACCGAGTACGTGCGGTACCGCACCAGTTGGGCCAGTGGTGATCAGATGCTCTCGCCATGGACGGCCGCCCCCTGGTTGCCGGGCACCTTGGGTTTTCCGCTGCGAGGCGTGATCGCCTACCAACCGATTCCGAAGATCCGATCCATTCGCCGGGACGGGGGCGAAGTGGTGATTTCGTGGGACGGCTCGGTGGCCAAGGTCCGTGACGGGGTGACGGGAGAGCGGCGGCAGGCGCAACGGTTCATCGTGGAGAGCGCCGGGGCGTTGGAGGCGCCGGTCTGGACTCCGGTGTCCGACCCGCTGGAGGTCCGCGAGTTTCGGGGAGCGGCCCCGGTCGATGGCCAGGCCTTCTATCGGGTCCGTTCGGTGACGACACCCTGAGTTCAGCGGCCGCGCCGGATCCAGCCGCCGCCGAGTACCCGGTCTCCGTCGTAGAAGACGCAGGCCTGGCCCGGGGTGACGGCCCGGGCCGGTTCGTGCAGGCGGATCGTGGCGGTCTCGCCGGGGCCGGGGCGCACCGTGGCGACCGCGCCGGGGTGGTTGTACCGGATCTTGGCCGTGCATTCGAAGGATTCCGGCGGTGAGTCCCACGGAATCCAGTTGCAGTGGTCGACGGTGAATTCGGATCGGTTGAGTTGCGACTCGTCGCCGACGATCACCCGATTGTTCGCCGGGTCCAATTCGATGACGTACAGCGGATGGGGGGAGGAGATGCCCAGGCCCTTGCGCTGTCCGATGGTGTAAAATTCGACGCCCTCGTGGCGTCCGAGCACCCGGCCCTGGGTGTCGACGATGTCGCCGGCGTGGCGTTCCACGAGCTTCGATTGTTCGAGGAAGCGTCCGTAGTTGTTGTCGGGCACGAAGCAGATCTCCATCGACTCCTCCTTGTCGGCGGTGCGCAGTCCGCATTCACGGGCCACGTCGCGGGTGTCGGATTTGGTTTTTTCGCCCAACGGGAAGAGCACCCGGGCCAATTGGGGCTGTCGGAGTGAGAAGAGGAAGTAGCTCTGGTCTTTGCGAGGATCGCGGCCGCGGAGCAGGAGGGTCCGGCCGTCAGGAGTGCGTTCGACGCGGGCGAAATGGCCGGTGGCCACGAGGTCGCAGCCGAGTTGGCGGGCGCGGTCGAGAAGGGTGCCGAACTTCAGGTGCTGGTTGCACATGACGCAGGGGTTCGGGGTGCGCCCGGCCCGGTATTCGTCGGCGAAGTAGCCGATGACGCGTTTCTGGAATTCGGCCGATTCGTCGATGAGGTAGTAGGGGATGCCGAGGCTGGCGCTGACGCTGCGGGCGTCCATGACGGCCTGGGGTCCGCAGCATTTGTCTTCGGCCCGGTTGACGCAGTCTTGGGGCCACAGTTTGAGGGTGACTCCGACGACATCGAATCCCTGTTCCTGCAGCAGGGCGGCCGCGGCCGAGGAATCCACGCCGCCGCTCATGCCCACCAGAACCCGTTGTTTTCGCTGAACCATGTCGGTCACGGCGGCGAGCATACCGGCGGCGGGCCGGAAGGCGAATCCCTGTAATGGTAGGGTTGGGGGTGGAGCCGCGGGATCAGGCCTGCGCGCGCAGGTAAGCTCGGGGAAGGAGGAGCTTTGGCGCTGAGGCGCCGGGGGATGAGATTGATCGCTTCCAGTGCTTGCTCCGGCCTGATCCCGCGGC
>JAIXXC010000222.1 GCA_027490985.1 Verrucomicrobiales bacterium | reverse complement strand
CCCACGGCACAGGCGGTGCCCAACGCTCGAGTGATCAAGGTCTTCATTTCATCTCCTGTTCCCGTTTTTTCAAAAGCCGCTTCAAGATTTCATCGGATCCCGGGGGGTCCTCGGAAGTCGGGGTGGTTCCACCCCCCGCACCGGCTGCCGACGTCTTGTCCCCTCCGCTGGAGTTGCCAATCGGTCCCCCCGACCGGGTGAAGGCGTCGCCGCTGCCGCCCGCCACCGGTTGCCAAATGCCCTCCGAATCCTTGCGCAGGCGTTGGCCCACCCGCAGCTGGATGGGCGGGCGGTTGGATTCGGACAAGGTGACCGCTTGGGGCGTGATGGCGCTCAGGGCATGACCGGCGATCACCGCGTCGACCTGAAGGGTCTTGCGGAACTCCGCGGCGTTGCCATCGAAGAAGGCGAAGGTGCCGCGAGGATAGGTCATCACCCCCACCAGACCGAGTTCGGGTGCATCGGCCGCGACCACCGGCTTGGGCTTGGTCACCGGCCGGGATTCTCCTCGGATCCGAGGCTGTCGGTCCGGGTCGAAGATGTTCAGATCACTGACGCGGCGAGCCAATCCCTTGGCATCCAAAACCACTGCCGGCGGAGTGTTGGACGCGGAGGTGGTCTTGGATCCGGCGGCCGGGGAACCCGTGGGAGCCGCCGAGGTCGACGCCGAAATCGAGGTCGCACTGGCCGTGATCAACCACGCCACGGCCAGGATCTTAAAACTCGGGTGACGCACGTTCATGGCTTGGCGGGTGGGGTGAGGACCAGCCCGTTGAGTTGCAGACCCAAAGTCATCTGGCGACCGGCCGGGTCGCGGCTCATCAACTGGAGACTGTCGAGTTTCACGGCCAGCGGACCCTCTTCCATCCGTTGAAGAAACTGGGTGAGACTGGAGAGGGAACCCGAGGTTTCGAGACGACACCGCAGGATCTGATAGGCCGCCTCGTCACCCTTCCACTGCGGCATGCGGTCCACGATCTGGGCCCCGGAGGATCGGGCCCAATCGTCGCACGCCCGGAGCAGTCGCTGTTCGGCCTGGGAAGGTTCGGCCGGCAAGGCGTTGGTCCGCAGGTGGTTCCACCGGTCACGCAGACCCGGCTCCCGTTGGATCAAGGCACGCCCCTCGCCGACCTGACGGCGCAAGGTCGTGATGCGGGCCGATCGTTCCGACCAGAGTCGGCCCAGCGGCGTGAAGACGATCAGGTCGGCGAGATAGAGACCCACTGCGGCCAAGGTCACGATCATCAGGAGGCGCTGGCGTTGGGCGGGATTCATCGGGCCATTCCTCCATTCCAAACAAAGGTCAGGTTGAACTGCATCGGCGAGGCGCCCCGGGACTGATCATGGTGGACCTTGCTCACCCCGGGCAGGGCGCTCAGGCGGGCGGTCATCGACAAGAAGGCCGGGCTGTCGGTCGCCGTGCCGCTGCAGACGACCTCACCCGATTCGCGGATCTCGATGACCTTGGCGGTGACCGATCCGTTTTCGGGGAAGGCGCTGGAGAGGGTCTCCAAGATGGCCAGGCCCCGGGCCGCGTCGGAGGTCCACGGCCGAAACTGTCTCAGGTCCTGCTGGATGCGTTCGAGTTCGCGGACCTTGCCCGAGAGAGCCGACCAGCGGGATTCCAGAAGCGACAGCTGGACCTGCTGCACCAGGAAGGCCAGGCCGACCACGGCGGTCACCGCGCCGACCGCGGTCCAGACCGTGCGGCGCGGACCTTGGGCATGGCGGGCGAGGAATTGTTGGACCACCGAGGGCTTTGGCGGCAGGAACTCCAGGCTGGCGACTCCGGAACCGAGCACCCGGGCCGCGATGAGGGCCGAAAGCGCCGGGGCCGGTTGCTGAGGCAATGCCTGCAATTCGGGCGCCTGCGTGCGGATCCGGAATCCGGCGACCGCCAGGCGGGCCGACAGGTGTTCGACCAGAGGCTCGGCCAACGACCGGGGCCCGAAGACATGGACGGCCCGAACCGAAGTGTTCCAGGGTTCGGGCAGTTGCCCGAGCGTGATCCGGAGTTCGCGGGCCACGCCATCGGCGTCCAGAAGGGTCTGGCCCGAAGGGGCTTCGGTGATGCCCTCGAAGGACCGGAGTGCCACGATTCCGCCTCCGGCGCTGATCTGGAGGGTGACCGGACCCGGACCCGAGCCCAGGCTCAACGCGATGACTCCCTCGGAAGAGGGTTCCGCCGGAGGCTGAAGTTCACCGATGCCGGAGGAGACACTGACCAAGCGCAGGCGAGCCGCGCGCATCCAGCGTTCGAGCGAGGCCAATCGGGCCTGGGGCAGGGCGGCCAGCGTCACCCAATGGTTGCCTTCGCCCCGGACACACCGGGAGTAGGCCACCTGCAGGGAAGACGCATCGGCGTGGAAGCCCTTTTCGGCTTCCAATTGCAACAGGCCATGAGCGTCGGCATCGGCCAGGGGCGGGATCTCGGTCTGGGTGACCAGCAGGCTCGAGACCGACAGGGCCACCGCGCAGGCACGCTCGCGGATTCCGGCCTGGTCGAGTCGGGCGCGGAGTTCCTTGCCGATCGTTTCGGGATCGCCCGAATCGAGTTCCACCGACAGTTCGGCCTGGAACTCGGCCACCTTCTGGAGTCCGGCCGGGGTTCGACGCAGGAGGGTGCCCTCGATGCGCCGACCCTCCCAGGAAAGCCCGAGCACGGCCTGGGGGGCTTTGCGGGGACGGGATCCCGATTTCAGGAAATGGATCATGCGGTGTTCTGGGCCTTTAGCTATTGATCGACCGATTGAGCGATCTGCTGGCGGATACGGTCTCCCAATGCCCAGCCCAATCGGCTGAGATCCTGTCGGAAAATGATCTTCGGGACGCCATCACTGATGTCGAAAATGAACTTCACCCGCCGGTAACCGCGCCCCAGAGGGCCCACGGCCACCACATCGGCTCCATATTGGAAGCTCCGCGTCGTAAGGAGATCGCGGCCAGCCAAAGTGGTTACGGCCTGATGATCACGACCCAAAGCGGCGACCATCCAGGCGATGGAGTTCAGGCTGGTGACATTCTGCTCCCGATAGCGGACCAGCGACGAAGCGGCTCCCTCGGCCGCTTCCTGGGAAAGCCCGGCCCCCACCATGAGCGCGCTCAAGACCGTGACGCTGGCCGTATTGAGATTCACCCGGCCATACGTGTAGGTGTTGGTCGTTACACACAGTTCGGGGGCGATGCGCTCGAAATCATCCTGGCTCAGGCCGCTGGAAAGGTAGAATCGCAGCAGACTGGGGAAATTGGGGGTGGCCGCCGCCCCACCTTGACCTCCTGGCCCACCCCCCTGGGGGAATCCCAGCCGGGTGAGAATCTCGCGGCTTCGACCCGTACCGAAGGACGACTCGAGCAATCCCTGGATCTGGGCCCGGGTGTTGACGTTGGTCAATAGGGTGCCGTCGGCGTGGAAATTGGGCTCGCGACTGAAGACCGTGGTCGTGTCGAGGAGACCGGGGGTCGAGAACAGGGAACCGGTCAGGCTCCGCTCCTCGGGATCGAGAATGCCGTTGAGATTGCGATCATCTCCAAAGAGGTGATCGAGCGTCATGCCCTCGATGAGGCGCAGTTCATCCACGGTCTCGAAGGGACTCCATTTGGCCTGGTAGCCCAGGCTGGCATAACCCAACGACATCGAACCGTTGGTGCTCCGCCAGTCCACCACCGTGGCCGCCAGTTCGGAGGTCATCCCGGGCAACATCGTCAGTGCGTTGGAATTGGCCCGGTTGAGGTTGAGCTTTCCCGACTCGTCCTGGAGGTTGAAGACCAGCTGATTGAGCCCGGTTTCGGACGCGGCGGGATTGCGGCCCAGGATCCACACACGGGATTCGCCGATCGGGAGGGCTTCGCAGACGAACTGGGCATTGGTGGTCATCATCCCGTTGGTGGCGAAGTTGGCCAAGGCCCATCCGACATACCGGGCCGCGCCTTCGATGGCCTGGCCGGCCGCGAGGTCGGAGGCCCGGTTGGCCGAAGCCCGCAACTCCAGACCCATCGAAGCAGCGAAGTAGAGGATGAGCGCCGTCAGTCCGGCGGTGATCCACAGCACCACCACCAGCACCGAGGCCTCCCTGCCTGCCCGGATCCGGCTCCGTGCCTCCTGCAGGCCGCCCCGCCTGGACCCACCCGTTTCCCGGCTGTTGTATGAAGACCTCATGCTCAGCCGCCCACGGTACTGGAGGAGTTGGTTCTGGATTGCGAGCTCAGGGGCACGAGCAGTTCCACCGGGCCCATGTTGGCGCCCCAGGAGCTGCCCCGCTGCAACCGGATGCGCACGGCGACCGGCAGGTTCGTGGTGGTGCCCGAGGTGTCGGTGGTGTCCCACTGAGGAAGCCATTGGGTCCCGTCGAAGGACTCCACGTCGATGCGGGTGACATCGCGCAGGAGCAGCTGGTCTTCCACCTCGGCCGACGAGACCGAAAGGAGGTTGCGGCCGACGCCGCGGTAGAGGTCGCTCGCCCCGACGCCCGCTTCCGTCGAGCTCTTCAGACCATAGGAAACCCGCTGGACCGAACCCCAGGGTTCCGCGGAGCGGAGCGTTCCGGTGGTGGTGTTGAATTCGAGGGACACGGGCTGGGAATCGGCCGCGCTCGCCAGCGCCCCGGCCCGGAACGATCCCGAGATGAGGCCATTGGTCTTGGGCGTCATCGCGCCCTGGAGATCCTGCCTCAACACATCCAAGGCGAGCTCGAGGGGCGCGGCCGACTCGATGGCATCGGAGACCTGGTTGCGCAGCCTGAGGCTGGTGAAGAGCACCTGATTGGCGACGATCAGGATGAGGGCCGCCGCACCGATCGAGAGGATCAGCTCGATCATCGTGAACCCGGAACGGTTCCGACCGGACCATGAACGGTGTGGGATCATCGGCTCTGGGTGGGACTCGATCCGGCCACCGCACCGACCGGGTGACCCAACGTCGACACCCGCACCGACGACTCCTGGCCCTGGGTCAGGAACCGCACCTCGGCGGTCAGCTGGGGCAGGCTGGGTTGGATCCAGTTCTCGCGCGTCACCGTCCACTGGTAGTCCACCGCGCCCTCGACCTGGGTGCCGCTTTGGGCGGTGCTGTTGAGATTGGTGTAGAGGGTCGCTTCGGTGAGGACCTTCTCGGCGATGCGGGCGGCGACCGACCGACGGACCGAGACGGTACCGGCACGGCCCGCGATATGCAGCGCCTCGACCACCGCCGGGATGACGATGGCCAGGAACAGCAGCGCGGCGAGCGTCTCCGCCAGCGTGTAGCCGTGCTGGAGCCGATTGCGGCGGCGATTATTGGAGAGCGGACCGGATTTCATAATGACGTCGATCGGAGCCCTCGACGAGCCACAGCACCGAACCGTCGGTGTCTTCGAGACGGATGGCGTTGGGGCTGTCTTCGTCGATGGTTCCGTCCGGGAGGAGCCGGATCGACGGCTCGGTCCGGGTGGTGGCGGGACGTTGGGATTGGGAGACTCCCGGGATCAACCGGGAGGTGCGCGTGCCGGTCGGTGTCTGGCCGATGAGTCGCTGGGCCTGGTCGAAGGCGATCCGGAGGTTGTCGTCGACGGTGAATTCCTGGGACAGCGGATCCCCGTTCTGACCCGGGGTTTCGCGTTCGATACCGTAGCGGCCGGAACCGGCGTCCAACCAGAGCAGGATCGGAAGACTCTCCGAGATCGCACGGCTCCGGGCGGCGTGGGTCAGGGCGAGCACCCGCCGCGCCTCCGACTCGAGGGCGCGCCCCCGGATGAAGCCCGCCAGACGCGGCGAGACCATCGACACGGCCACCACGAGCAGGGCCATCACCAGGATCATCTCGATCAGGGTGAAGGCGCGCCGCCGCGGAGAGTTCCGGCCCCGAGCGTTATTTGGCCGTCCAGTTGCCAAAGTCGTCCTCGGTTCCCGCCTTGCCGTCCGGTCCGATGGACGACAGGTCGAAGGAATTGGCGTTCTGACGCCCCGGTTGGGCGTACTGGTATTCGTTGCCCCAGGGATCCTGCGGGATCTTGTCGAGGTACGGGCCCCGCCAGTTGCGGGCCTGACGGGGGGCCTGGAGCAGGTCGGCCAGGGCCTTGGGATAGCCGCCGTTGTCGACCTCGTAGGCGTCGAGGGCCGTCTTGATGGAGGCGATGTCGGCCCGGGCGGCCGACTGCCGCGCCTGTTCGCTGCGGCCCATCATCTTGGGCACCACCAGCGCGGCCAGAATGCCGATGATGGTGATCACCAGCAGCATCTCGACGAGGGTGAAGCCCCGACGGTGGCGAGGGTGACGACGGGAACGGCCGGCGACGGATCCGGTCTCGGGACGACGGAACAGGTTCAGGTTCATGGAGTCGTTGGGAATCACTTGATGTAGTCTTGGAGCGAGAAGACCGGCAGGAGCATGCCGATGAAAATGAAGCCGATGAAGCCCGCGATGAGGAAGAGCAGCAGCGGTTCGGCCAGGGCCACGGCCGTCTTGAGTCGGCGATCGAGCTCGCTCTCCGTGACGTTGGCGATGCGGATCAATTCGACGTCGAGGCGACCGCTCTCTTCGGCCACCGAGATCATCTCCATCACGGAGCCGCTGAAGAGAGCCGGACATTCGGCCAGGCTCTGGCCGAGGCGACCGCCCTGTTGGACCTGATCGATCGAGCGGGCCACCGCATCCACGAGGATCTGGTTGCCGATGGATCGCCGAGCCACGTTGAGGGCCTGCACGAGCTGCACATCGGCCCCGATCAAGGTGCCCAGCATCCGGCAGAAACGGGCCATCGCAAAACGGGCGCTGAGCGGACCCACGACCGGCGCCTTCAGGGTGAGACCCTCCCAGATGCGGCGGCCCGCCGGTGAGACGATCCAGGTCTTCAGGAAGAATCCGCCCAACACGGCGCCGACCACCACCAGCAGCCCGTAGGATCTGAGGATGTCGCTCGCCGCGATGATGATCTGGGTGATGAGGGGCAGCGCCCCCTTCACGCTGGTGAACACCTTCTGGAACTTCGGGATGAAGAACACGAGCAGCACCGTGAGCACGACCAGAGCCATCACCAGCAGCACAGCCGGATAGATCATCGCCGTGAGCACCTTGGACCGGAGCTCCTTTTCACGGGCCTGGAAATCGGCGATCTGGGCCAGCACCACATCCAAGAAGCCGCCGGCCTCGCCGGCCTCGACCATGGCCGTGTACACCTTGGGGAAGGTGTCCGGAGAACGGGCCATGGCATTGGCCAACGACATGCCATCGACCACCAGACCATGGATCTCCTGCCACTTCGAGGCGGCCACCGGAGAGGACGCCTCCTTGCCGAGGATGGTCAATGCCCGGCTCAACGGCACACCGGCCGCGAGCAGACTCGAGAGCAGGCGGGTGAAATTCTCCAGTTCGGCGGAACTCACCTGAGGGCTTCCGAACGAGAAGCCCGGCAGTCCCTGGGAGGCCTGAGCGGGCGAGGCACCGTCTTTGACCGGCTTGGCCGATCGCGACCCGCCGCCCCGGGTCTCGCTCACACTGACCGGTCGCAGCCCTCGGGACTCGATGACACGCAACGCCTCCGCCCGGCTGGCCGCCTCGGCGACGCCATCGACCATCCGGCCATCGGCTTGCAACGCTCTGTAAGAAAATGGGGGCATGGATCAGGAGCGCGAAGCCGACGCACCGGCGGGCTGGGCGGCATCGGAGGCCTGGGCGGTTTCGGTGGACTCCGAAGATTCGGTCGGAGGCGACGATCGCGGAGTCTCCTTGTCGGTGGTGACACTCAACACCTCTTCCACCGTGGTGATGCCCTGCGCCACCAGACGCCAGCCATCCTCGGCCAGCGTGCGCATGCCCGCGGCGCGGGCGGCGGCGCGGATCTGGTCGGTCGAGGCGTTCTCCAGGATGAGCCGTCGGATGGTCTCGTCGGTGTCCATCCATTCGAAGATCGCATGACGACCGAAGAACCCGGTGTGGCGGCACTCTCGGCATCCCACGGCCTTGAACAGCGGAACCTCGGGGCCGATGCCCATCTTGGACCGGAACGACCGGGCGTTGGCCGAGGTGTCCGGGGCCTTGCAATGAGGGCAGAGCACGCGGACCAGACGCTGGGCCAGCACGGCTTCGAGCGACGAGGCGACGAGGTAGGGTTCGACGCCCATGTCCACCAGACGGGTCAGGGCTCCGGGGGCGTCGTTGGTGTGGAGGGTCGAGAACACCAGATGGCCGGTGAGCGATGCCTGCACGGCGATCTGCGCCGTCTCACGGTCGCGGATTTCACCGATGAGCACCACATCCGGATCATGCCGCAGGATCGAGCGCAATCCGCGGGCGAAGGTGAGTCCGGCCTTTTCGGAGACCTGGATCTGGTTGACGCCCCGCAGCTGGTATTCGACGGGGTCTTCGATGGTGATGATCTTGCGGACCTCGTCGTTGATCTCGTTCAACGCGGTGTACAGCGTCGAGGTCTTGCCGCTTCCGGTCGGACCGGTCACCAGCACGATGCCGTGCGGCAGGTCGAGCACCTTGCGGAAGCACTCGAGCTCGCGGGTTCCCAGGCCGATCTGCGAGAGCCCGCGCAGGGTGGAGTTCTGCCGGAGCAGACGCATCACCACCGCCTCGCCATGGAGCATGGGGATCACCGACACGCGGATGTCGACCTCGGTGTCTTCGATGCGGACCTTGATGCGACCATCCTGGGGCAGGCGCTTCTCGGCGATGTTCAGGTGGCTGAGGATCTTGACGCGGGAAACGATCGCCGGCTGGAACTGCTTGAGCTGGGCGGGCAGAGGGATCTCCTGGAGCTCGCCATCGATGCGATAGCGGATCCGGAATTCATGCTCGAAGGGTTCGAGGTGGATGTCGGAGGCCCGCAGCTCGATGGCATCCTTGAGCACCTGATTGACGAAGCGGATGATGGACGCTTCGTCTTCGGCGCCGGCATCGAGGTTGGACTCGTCGGTGTTCTCATCCACCACCTGGACCGACTTCTCCTCGTCGAGCGCTCCGATGGTGTCGGCACCGACGCCCAGGTTCTTCTTCATCTCCCGCAGGAGGGCCTCCCTCGGGGCGAGAACCAGCCGGAGGCGCAGACCGGTCAGGGACCTCAGGGTGTCCAGGCCGCGGGTGGCGAAGAGTCGGCACGAGGCGATGTCGATCGTCCCGTGTTCGCGACGCAGGGGCAGCAACTCCTCCTTCAGGAGAATGCGGGCCGGGAAGAGCGCCAGCACCTCGCGGTCGGCGTCGACCGAATCCAGCGGCAGGAATCCGACTCCGTATTCACGGGCCAGCCATTCCAGCACCTCCCGCTCGGTCGGATCATCCGCGCCCTGACCGTCTGGGGCCTGACCCTTCGGAAACCGGAGCGATCGCGCCTGGCCGAAGGCCGCCGCGTCGGCCGCGGAGAGTTGCCGCTCGGCAATCATCCGATCGAGGAGCGTCTGGGTCGTGGGAGCTTCGGCCATGGTGGGAGTGGAGATCAGGACGGAACGGGCTGGGAGGCAGACCGGGAGGAGGGACAGCGGGAGGAACGAGACCGGGAGGCGACGCCCGAAGGACTGCGCGGAGTGGACCCTCCGCCCTTCCCATCAAGCGCCCCTCCCGGGGTCGGTGACCGGTTGTGGCTTACTTCAGCAGCCCAAGCAGCACGGCACGCGCCTCCTGCTTGACCGACAACAACTGGCGGAGCTCGTCTTGGGCCTTCTCCAGCTGGGCTTCCTTCTGCTTGGCCGAGGCCCGGTAGGTGCTCAGCTTGGCCTTGATGTCGTCGGCCGAGGCTCCGGAATCGAGGGCCGTCTGCAGAGCTTCGGCTTCGGGATTGGGCTGGCCGAAGCCACCGCGACCCTGACGCCCACCCTGACCGCCCTGACCGCCCGGGCCTCCCTGACCGCCGGGGCCGCCGGGGCCGGCAAAGCCACCAAAGCCACGGCCCATACCCATGCGGTTCTCGTTGATCTTCTTGATGCGGGCCTCGATGAGGCCCCACTCGGCATCGTCCTTCACGCCGAGCTGTTCACGGAACCGTTCCATCATGCGCTGGCGCATCTGTTCGGGATCCCAATTGCCGCGACCCTGACGGCCACCCTGACCCCCGGGGCCACCCGGCGCCCCCTGCTGGGGTGCAGGGGCGTCGTTCTGGGCCATCAGCAACCCGGTGGAAGTGGAGAGAATCAGGCCACAGACGGCCAACATGGAGGCGAGTGACGAAAGGTTCATGGCAATCGATGTTGTTTGCAGGGTCGGCGCGACCCCATTCAGGAGCCAAGACCGCCTGAAGCGGCACCCGGTTACGGTTGACTCGGGTCCCGGCCCGATCGGACCGTGGCCTCTTCAGGGCCGGACCCTCCGGCCCGCGATGATCCCATGCCCCACCTGCACGAAAAAATCGACTTCACCGTGGCCATCTTCGTCGTCCGCGAGGCTCAGGTGCTGCTCATCCTGCACCGCAAGCTGGGGAAGTGGCTCCCGCTCGGAGGTCATATCGAACTGGACGAGGATCCCGAGCAGGCCGCGTTGCGGGAGGCGCGGGAGGAAAGCGGCCTCGAGATCGAGCTTCTGGGCGAACGGCCGCCGACCACCGAGCCCGGAACCCGGGCCCTGATCGCCCCGCGCTTCCTCGATATCCACCGGATCCATGCGACGCACGAACACATCGGCATGATCTATTTCGCCCGCCCGGCCGGAGGCTCGCTGGCGCTGGCGGCCGAGGAGCATCTGGACATCCGCTGGTGCACGGCCCAAGGCCTCGACGAACTGGATCCTCCCCTGAGCGGGGCCGTGAAATGGTATTGCCTCAAGGCCCTCGAAGAAGTTCCGCAAGGCCGGTTCGTGGGGCCCACCGAAACCCTTTGACCCTCCGAAGCCTCCTCGGCGGGACATTCCGCTCAGGGGCTCAGGTTTGCTTCCAGGACGACTTCGACCGCGCCATCAGGGGTCGCGACGGCCGGCATGGAGGTCGTCTGGTTGAAGTCCTGGAAGATCCAGAGACGCCTCTTGACTCCCGGTTCCAGACGGATGCTGCCCGGCTCGATGACGGCGCTGAGATCCAGGCCCGAAGGCAGTCCAAGCGGCTTGGCCTCAGCGGCCGTTGCCGCGGGTTGACTCCATTTCAGACTCAAGGCGCGGTCGGGCGCCGGTCCTTCGATGAGTCGCCATTCCAACGACGTCGAGCCCCGAATCACTCGGCGCTCCAGTTCACGGGGTCGACCCTGATCCCAGAGCCTCACCACGACCGTGGCCTGCTGAGACTCAGGCTGTTGCAGCCGCAAGGAACGCTGGGCGAACAATCCCGGTTCCTGCGGTCCCTCGTACCGCCGATTCTGGCCACCACCGCGGGTGATCTCGGGCCGGAACGTCACCCAGGCTTGGAACAGCGACACCGGAACGGCCGCGATGAGCAGCAGGTGCAGGACGAGGCCGCCGGCGAACAGCCACCAGCCCCTTCCCCGAGGGGTCTGTTTCAGGCTCCTCATTCGGGACCGGACATACTCCCCCGAAATCAACACGGTGAGCACCACGCCCGCAATCCAGCGGGGCAGAAGGAATTCCGGATCGCCCCCCTCGACGCCACCGCGCGCCAAGGCGACCGATCCCAAGACCCCGCCCACCATCATCAGAAGGCCCCGCGAACCCACTGTGGCCCAGACCGCTCCGGCTCGACCGCGTCGCGCTGGCGTCGGTCCCCGAAGTCGGCGGACCGCGAGGGCCCCGAAGATCCCTCCGATGAACCCGATCCAGATCGCGATGAACAGCGCCAGGAAGAAGGGTCCGATGCCATCCATCTCCATGGCCACCATGCGCTGGAAGAGCCAACCCGGGAGTATCAGCACCACAACGAATGAGGGCAGCCCCAGCACGGCCGCGATCAGGGAGAGTCGCGACCAACGCCGTGGCTCCAGCGGAGGAGGCGGCGGCGGAACGGAAACCGAGTCGGATGGCGTCTCAGGTGTGTCGATGGGGGAGTAGTAGCCCGCCCGGTGTGGCTTGGCGATACCTTGTCTGATGCCTTGTGTGATCCCAAGGCCCTCGCACCCTCGATTTGACTGTGGGCAATCGGGTCGACGGACGGATTGAGGAATTCACTTTCAGCCGGGAAGCCAGCCCCTTAGACTGTTGGGCGCTGTTGGCCGATGGTGTAATGGCAGCACAGGGGTCTTTGAAGCCCTTAGTCATGGTTCGAATCCATGTCGGCCAACCAATTCCGAGCGCTTCCCCGCACCGCAGTCGCTCCAAAGAGTCTGGATTGGAGGTCTTCTGCCCCTCCTTTCCGGGGTCCTCCCGGAACTCCCCCATGGATATCGCAGGGGTATACCGTCTGCTCGACGCGTGTTCCGGCCTGTCGCCTCAGGGAAATCCCTCGGAACCCGATTCCCTAGGAGCCCTCGACCGGGCTCGGTTGATCGTAGCACCCTGACGGTGGACCGGGGGGCCGCGGATGCTCCGGGGCCATCGGCCGGCCGATCGCGTGAGCGGCCCGTGGGAGAGTGCGCCCTGCCGGGCGCACACACGAAAAAACCCGCCGTGCACGGCGGGTTTGTGGGCGACTCAACCGAATCGAATGGCTGAGGATCGAGGACGGAGCGGTCGGGAGAATGGTCTCTCCGACCGACTTCGGCTTACTTGACAGCCTCGATGTGGGTGACAGCGAGTTCGCCGTGCTCCTTGTCCAGCGTGCCGGTGACCTTGACCTTCTTGGTCTGGCTGCAGATTTCACCGTGGAAACCCTTGGAGACATCGCCGGTCAGCTTGTAGGTGGCGGTCTTGTCGCCCTCCTTGACCTCGACCACGTTCTGGCACTTGTCGGCCTTCTTGAGAGCGCACTTGAGGCACTTGCCTTCGCCGGTCAGCGTGATTTCTTTGGCGAACGCAGCGGTGGAGAAAGCGGCCATGGCCGCGACAGCGAGGATGAGTTTCATTGTGGGATCAGATTGATTTTCGTCAGGAATAGATCGTCAACCCGTCCCTTTGGCAAGCCCCGATTTCGACACGGTTCGTGCCTGAACTGCCTGCCCGGACGAACTCACTGGGTGAACCCTCGGTGGGAAGCACTCGTTGGGCAGGATGAGATCCTTCGCTGAACGGACTCCCGCTGCAGTACCCGGT
>JAIXXC010000338.1 GCA_027490985.1 Verrucomicrobiales bacterium | reverse complement strand
GTCCAGGAGGTCAACGCCATCGAGTTGGTGCAGATCACCGACAGCACCAGGATCAACGGCAACGACAGGAATCCCGCCATCCACGGGACTCCGAAGAAGGCCTGCCCCATCCACACGCCGAGGAAGCCGAACACGGGCACACCGACATACGACCATCCGAGGGGCACCTCGATGTGGCGCAGCGGATCGGCGCCGGAGGGACCCGCAGAGGAGGTCCCGCGACGAAGCATCCGCCACACGCTCCGGAACAGATCCGGGCGGGCGAACAGTGACACCAGCGATCCCACCACCATCATCGAAACGCCCCACCACAGCGCCCATTGATTGACGATCTCCGCCCGCGAGATGGCCACCACCTTGCCCGCGGCGTTGGTGTAGCTGCGGATCTCCCCGCGCTGGATCATGATCGGAGCGAGCACGGCGAAGTTGATGATCGCACCGATCAGGCAGGAGGTCGCCACGCGGATGCCGATCAGTCCGCCCACGCCCATGAGCGCGGCATCGACCGTGAAGCGCAGCCCCAGTTGCCGGATATCGGTGCCCAGGATGCGTGGGATGGCCCCCGACGCCTTCGCGGCCCAGGTGTAGTAGTAGGTGTCGAACCGCTCCTGAAGGTGCCAGGCTTCGCGCAAGGACGCCCAACGATCCATGCGCAGCACCTTGAACTGCAACAGGCGCATCCAACCGTCGCTCATGAGCAACTGCACGAAGGCGGTGAGGCCGGTCGTGAGGGTCAGCAACCGCGTCTTGAAGAGGCCGGCCTCGGCCGAGCCGGTGTACAAGGCGTCGAGCACCACACCACAGGCGCGTCCCTCGGGAAACGGCAACTGCTCCTCGTTGATGAAGCGTCGCTTCAGCGGGAAGGCCACCAACACCCCGAGGATGGAGATCACGATCATCCAGAGGATCATCTGCCAGGCCGGCAGGACCTTGCCCGTCACCAGCATGTAGGCGGCGAAGCTGGAGGTCAGCGGTGTGACCACATAGCCGGCCGCGGTGGTGATCGATTGGGTGCAGTTGTTCTCGAGGAGAGTGAAGCCGCGGCCCAGCGGCGTTTTGGCCAGCAGGCGGAAGAGCGCGAAGGTGATCAGCACCGAGGTGAGGCCCACGCCGATGGAGATGCCGGTCTTGGCCCCGATGTAGAGCGACGTGGCCGCCAGCGCGCCGCCCAACAGGAATCCCGTGAGGGCCGATCGGACCGTGAGCTGGGGCATGTCGCCCCGGTAGACATGGTCCAGCCACCATTGGTCCTTCTGGGATCGGCTCAGGGTACGGACCTGCTCGTCGGTGAGCGTGGGGAGTGCCATGGGACGACGGTGCCCCAGTCGACGCTTGAGCTTCAATCCCTGGCTCAATCCCGGGTCGAATCGTGGCGGGCGGAATCGGGAACGCGGGCGGCTCAGGGCTTCACCCAGCGGATGCGCACCTCGGTCTGATCGGGAGCGACGGGCACGACCTGCTCGCGGCCTCCGGGCCAGCGGACCCACAGGCCCGAGACCCCCGCTGACATCGGCACCCCCAGGACCACCGGAGCCGCATCCTGCGCGCCGAAACCACTGCCTCCCTGGATGGCGCGCACCGGGCCGCTATGACCGTCGGCGAACCGCAGACGCACCTGGGCCCCGATGGCTTCGGGATTGGCGGGCGGCCCTTCGAGCACCACGCGCAATCCCGGCCGAGCCCGGCGGTTGGCCCAGAGGGTCGTCGGCCCGTTGATCTGCGAGACCACCACGTCGATGCGTCGATCGTGATCGAAGTCGGCCAGCGCCGCGGCGCGTTGCTCCCCGTCGACACGGATGCCCGACACGCTCGGATCCAGGGCCTCGAAGCGGCCATCGCCCCTGCCCCGCAACCACAGCCCACTCCCCGCATCGTCGCGGGAATACTCCGGCAGCAGGTCGGAGCGGTTCTGGCTCAGGAAGACGTCTTCGAACCCGTCACCATCGACGTCGGCAACGTGCACCGAGCTGGCGGGCGACCATTGCGCCTCGCGCGGGAAGGGACGCCACTCGAACCGGTGGGTGCGGTTCAGGAAGACACCGGAGTCGCACTCGACGGCCTCGAGAAACCCGGCCCGCGCCGCGGCCTCGCCCAACACCCGCGGCACATCGGCCTTCGCGAACGCCTCGTGGGTCGGAAACCGGGCCGGCAGATCGGGCAGGCCGACCGTGAGTTGAGTGCGGTTCTTGATGGGCAGCCACACGCCGTCGCGCTGCCAGGCCTCGAGCAGGTCCACACGGCCGGGGGTGCTCCACTCGCCGTGGTACAGCCGGATGGGACCCGGCCCGTACATCGCGTAGGCCGTATTGCGGCCCAGGTTGGCCACGGCGAGGTCCATGCGCCCGTCGCCATCGAAATCCCCGGCGGCGATGCCCTGCCACCAGCCCGTGCGGCCCGCCAGACGCATGGGCGTGGTGATGTCGCGGAACTGCCCGCCCTCGTTGCGGAAGAGGCGTACCGGCTCCCACTCGACGGCCAGGGCCAGGTCGAGGTCGCCGTCGGCGTCGAGATCCACCAGCGTGACCCCGTTCACGCAACCGGCGCGAGCCAGCGGACGCCCCCAGGCGGGCGATCCCTGCAAGGCTCCGCCCTCGTTGATCCACACCGTGGAGGGGACCGCCTCGGGATAGCGACCCAACCGGAACTGACCGCCCACCACCACATCGAGGTCGGCGTCGCCATCCAGGTCGCCCACCGCCAGAGGTCCGTTGAAGTCGGGACCGACTTCGATGGTCCGCGGAGCCGCGCCGGAGGCCGCGGGGTTCACGATCAACTGACCCACGGTCTCACCGCGCGCGTTGAGATGCACGGCCGTCGTCAGCCAATGCCGGCCTCCGAGTCCATCCGACCAGGCCGCCACGCCGCGTTGCCCTCCGGGTGATTCGGGGCCTTCGGTGCGGTCGAATCCTTGGCCCTGCCGGTTCCGGAAGACGATCGACCGGCCACCCCGCCGGGCTCCATGCACGAGGTCTTCCCAGCCATCGCCATCGAGGTCCGTCCAAGCCAGCCCGGGTCCCTGGCGACTCAGGCGGCGCGGGATCAGCGGCTGGATGAGCGTGTCGTCGAAGGCTTCTCCGCCGGGAGCGGCCCCCAGCAGAGGGCTCATGTCTTCAAAGAGGGGCTCGGGTGTCCGAGCCGGCGTCGGACCCGGTTTCGCGGGCGCGGCGGGCTCGGAGATCTCGTACCGGTGGTCGGCCCGGGGTTGTTCGATGCGACTGACCGCACCGCTGCGCCAACGGACCTCCAGCACCGACGCCGAATTCGTGGCCACCGACGGCGGAGCGGCGAAGACCCGGAGCGCCTGATCGCCCGAGAGGTATCGCCCGCCCGATGCGATCTCCTGACGTTGCGAGAGCGCCGAAGAAAGGAGCCGGACCTTGGCCCCGATGCCCGCCGTATTGGGAGCCTTGCCGCGGAGTTCGACGGCGATGCGGGGTGCGGTGGCCTCGTTGCGGTGGATCTCGACCGACGCGTTGATCCGGTTGACCACGAGGTCGAGGTCGCCGTCTTGGTCGAGGTCGCCCAAGGCCATGCCGAAGGCCAGGCCCTCTTCCCGGAACCCCCACTCGGCGGACTTGGGTTCGAAGGTCCCGTCGCCCCGGTTGCGGAAGGCCAGGTTGGCCGTGCGCCACTCGGGGTAGAGCTTCATCCAGCGCTTCCGCTGTTCCGGCGAGAGCGTGTGGCGCGGGTCCTTCACCCGGTCTTGCGTGTCCTGGTCCATCAGGTCGTATTCGAAGCCGTTGGACACCAAAAGGTCTTCATGGCCGTCGAGATCGACGTCGAGGAACACCGGACACCAACTCCATTCGCTGGCCGCGAGGCCGGCACTCAGGGCCGCCTCCACAAAACGTCCTCCAGGCCGGCCCAAAAAGAGCATGTTCCGGTTGAACTGAGGGCGACCGGTGAGGCTCTCCCGGGCGACCGGATCCGGCGGGGTCTTGCCCAACTGCCGCAGGCGACGTTCCTGGCGCGTGGCCAGGAGGTCCACGACCAGGAGGTCGTCGAACCCGTCGCGATCCACATCGGCCACGTCGATGCCCATGGAGTTGAAGCAGGTATGGCGCAGCGCCTGGGGCGGAGCCGCGCGGAAATGCCCTTGTCCGTCGTTGAACCACAGGCGGTCGGGCGAGGCGAAGTCGTTGGAAACGTACAGGTCGGGAAACCCGTCGCCGTTGAGATCGCGGAACACCACGGCGAGGCCCCATTCGCGCATCATGGCGGCCGGTTTGCCCTGATCGTCGAGGAAGACCCCGGGCTGGTCCTGCACCGGCGTGAAGCGCCCCTGCCCGTCGTTGCGGTAGAGCGCATCGGCCTCGGGCAGTTCCACCACCTCGCCGTCGGGCATCACCTCGAAGCGGTTGCGGAAACGCGGGTCGGTGGCGGGGATGCCGTTGACCTGACCGACCACCCATCGCCCGTCCTGCTGGCGCATCGAGAAACGCGTGCCCGGATCGAGGAGGTGCATCACATCGATGTAGTGGGCGCAGTAGAGATCCAGGTCGCCGTCGCCATCCATGTCGGCCAGCGCCATCGAGGTGCCCGTGGTGTGGCGGTACAAGCCACTGTCGCGTTTCTCGGTCCAGCGGCCGTGGCCGTCGTTGAGGAAGAGCCGGGTGCCTGCGGCGATGCCGTTGACCAGCAGGTCGAGATCGCCGTCGCCATCGACATCGACGAGCACCGCCCCGGTGGACATCTGGCCCACACAGGCCGCCTCACCGAGCGGCATGGGCTCGAAGCGCCATTGTCCCCGGTTGCGGTAGAGCTGGTTGGTGCCGTTCAGGCCGCAGAGATAGAGGTCCGTGCGGCCATCGCCATCCACATCACCGAGGGCCACACCGGATCCGTTGTGGGCCACCGCATTGGTGAAATAGGCATCGCCGACCAGAAGATTGGTGAAGGTCACCCCCGTGACGGAAGGATCCATCAAGGTGAAGCCCGCCCGCGCACCCGAGATCACGGGCAAGGCCGTGGCCTGCACCTGAGGATCGGCCCCCGACACAGCCAGAGCGCCCACGACGAGCAGGACACCGATGACCCACCCACGGACGATCCGGTGGGCGGCTCCCACGGTTCTGGTAAAGGCGATGGGCATGGCGATGGCTGCGGAGTTTGTCCGAAATGCGAACAACCAAGAAACCCCTCAATGCTGCTTCAGCCACTCGATCGCCTCGCGCTGCCAGGTGTCCCAAGAGGCCCCCCGGTAGCCATTGAGACCGTGTCCGCCCTCGGGCAGTTCGATGAGCTTGCTGGAGACTCCCTGAGCCTGCAGAGCCGCGTGATACATCCGACTGTTCTCGATGACCACGGCCCGGTCGTCGACCGCATGCGCCAAGAATGCCGGAGGCGTCTGCCGGGTGACCTGGCGTTCGCAGGAGAAGCGCTGCACCTCCTCGAGCGAGGGGTTCTTGCCCAGCAGGTTGTCGCGGGAACCCGCATGCCCCAACTCCCCGAGAGACACCACCGGATAGATCAGGAGGGAGAAATCCGGCCGGCCGCTTTGTCGGGCAACGGGGTCGGAGGCGTCGGCTTTGCCGAGGTCGAACCGGGTGCTGGCCGTGGCCGCCAGATGTCCTCCGGCCGAGAACCCCATGATGCCCACTCGACTCGGATTCACCCCCCAGTCGCGGGCCCTGTGGCGGACCGTGCGGAGCGCCTGCTGCGCGTCCAACAGCGGCACGCGGGATCGGCCGGCGGGCAAGCGGTATTCGAGCACCACCCCGACGATCCCATGCTGGTTGAGCCATCGGGCGATGCCGTGACCTTCGGGCCCGGTGACCAACCCGCCATACCCCCCGCCGGGACAGATCACCACCGCCAGGCCGTTGGGCTTCGGGGCCGGATGCACGGTCAAGCCCGAGTTCTCAGGGCTGACCCACCCACCGTTGCCATCCGGAGCCTTGTCGGGCCACAACGGCATCTTGGCGGGCACCGGGGGCTCGGCGGCCGACAAGGCCGCGCCGGAAAAGGTCAGCAAGGCGGCCATGAGGGCCGGGATGACATCGGTCCAACGGGGGTTCACGACGCGGATTCAGCCCGAGGCGCCATCAAAAAGAAACCTCCGGATGCGGCTGATGATCGAGATTCCACCGACGTCGGTTGGCCTCGGTATCTTCGGTGAGTCGGGAGTTCCGCTCGCTGGCGGCATGTCCGTCGGTGAACAGGATGTTGGCCCCGCCATTGTGCCGTTCCTTCGACGGGATGCTGCTGATCGAGAGCAGGAACGAATAGTACTGGAGGTAACCCGGCTGAGGCATCGAATCGGCGATGGCGATCATGTCGGACGGCGCGGCGACCTTGGCCTCGGGCACCTGCGGCACCTCCTGCCCCGGGCTCACCACGAATCCCAGACCCAGGTTCTCGTACCACAGCGTCTTGTTGACCGATCCGATGCCGAATCCGTTGTAGCCATAGCTCACGCCGACCACCTTGTCGGGACCCGACGGACCGCGCATGTAGGCGTTGCCGAAGGCCCAGACGATGGACTGCTCCAACGGCCACTCGCCCTTGAAGGTGGGGCATTTCAGGATGTTCGTGCTGCGGGCCAGATCGGGCAGGATCGCGGTGAACCAGGTGTTGGTGGTGTTGGCATCCACCGTGTGCGGGAACACCCGGTGATCGATGAGGTACATCGAAAGACCCAGCCCCACCTGGTGCAGGTTGCTCTTGCAGCGCGTGCTCAGGGCCGCGGTCTTGGCCCGGGACAAAGCGGGCAACAGGAGGGCCGCCAGGACCGCGATGATGGCGATGACCACCAGCAGCTCGATCAGCGTGAAGGCCGATCGGCGCGGGCGCATGGGGAGAGCCTGGGCATTCACCTCGGTGGAATCATCAATGGCGATGGTGCATCGCGCATTGATACCTAGAGATTCTAGGCGTGGAGGCGGAAAAGTCGAACTCCGAAGCCACAACCCCGTCCGGGCGGTTCAACGGTCGGTGCGGAACAGGTTCACCGGCAACCCTTCGGCGCTGAACAGGTTGGGGATCGCGTCATTGCCGAAGGCGAAGCGCACCGCGACCGGCTGGGGCACTTCCGGACTGGAGACCACGACCGACTTGCCCTCGATCACGGCCTGGGCCTCGACGAATCGGCCGTCGGATCCCGCCACCTTGAAGTGCGTGGGCGGGCCGCCACGCGAGACCAGCGTGGTGGGCACCGGATCGAACTCCACCCGCACGGCGGATCCCTCGACACGATGCGAGCGGTAGACCGGGCTGCGGTGTTCCGGACCCGGGACGCGATAGGTCTCGGCCAGGGCGTAGTGGGCCAAGCGATCGCCGACCTCGCGCTTCATCTGCGGGTGGATGTCCTTCACGTTGTCCACCAGGTCGCTGGTGACCACCATGCCCGTCTTCGGGTGCGCCGCCGCCAAGGTCTGCGCCTCGCGCAGGAAGGCCGCCCGGGTCGGATCGTCGCCATAGGTATACGGAGCGATCTGGGCGAAGTAGAACGGCAGCTCGGATTTCCATGCGGCGCGCCACCCGTCGATCATCCGGGTGAAGAGCTTCCGGTAGGTGCCGTGGGTGGAGACGTTGCTCTCACCCTGATACCAGATCACCCCGGCGATCCGGAACGGCGTGATGGGGTGGATCATGGCGTTGTAGGTCAGGCCGGGCTCATGCGGCCACCAGGGAGCCGGCTTGATTTTCACGGCCGCGGCGCGCAGGTCCGGGTCGTCTTCGACGATTCCGCGCGGCGTCCAGACTTCGGCCGGAGTGCCACCCCAGTTGCTGTTGATGAGGCCCACGGGCACGCCCAACGCCTGATTCAGGCGCTTGCCGAAGAAATACCCGACGGCACTGAAATGGGTCATCTCTTCGGGCGAACAGACCACCCAACGGGCCGTCAGGTGATCCTGCGGAGTCTCGGAAGTGGCCTTGGGGATGTAGAAGAACCGGATCAGGGAGTTCGTGGCCCGCGGAGCTTCCTCCTTCGACTGGCGCAATCCCTGGTCGCCCGACCACTCCATGTTGCTTTGACCGCTGCACACCCACACTTCGCCCACCAGCACATCCTCGAGCACGATCTCGTTGCCTCCCCGGATGCGGATCGTGTGCGGCCCACCGGCCTGCGGTGTCTGGATCTCGGTCGCCCAGCGCCCGCCGTTGGAGGCCGTGGCTTTCCAGGTGTTGGTGGACCAACTGACCGACACCGTGACCGTCTCGGCAGCCCCGGCCCAGCCCCACAGGGTCGCGTTGGTGCGCTGCTGCAACACCATGTGCGAGCCGATCACCGC
>JAIXXC010000294.1 GCA_027490985.1 Verrucomicrobiales bacterium | reverse complement strand
GGCGTCACGTCGGTCGGCGAAACCATGGCCTACGAGATCGCCCGGCTGCACGAAGACCTGGATCACGTGGCGCGTTCGGAGACGCTGGCGGGGATCGTCCGGCTGGGTCGCCTCTACGACAGTCTTTCCGAGGCCTCGCCGTCGATGGCGGCCCCCGATTCGCCTGAGCGCGACCGCCGTCGCGACGAGTACGAGCGGCTCAAGGGCGAGATCCGGGATCTGGGGGACCGACTGGCGGAGCTGGGGGCCGCCGAGGCCAATGCCCGATGGACCCAATTGCGTCAGAAGGGCAGCTCGGCCGTGCCCGAGTACGTGACTCGGATCGAATACGGGGCCGCGGGCGCGCTGACAGCCTATCTCCAGTCCGAGACCGGTCGCCGGACTCTGGAGCGCTTGGGCCAACTGGGAATCCACCCCAAGACCGAGCGGGCCGCCGCAAGTTCAGGCTCGGCCTCGGGTTCCATCGCCGGCAAGACCTGGGTGCTGACCGGCACCTTGCCCACGCTCGGGCGTGATGAGGCTTCGGAGATGATCCGGCAGGCCGGGGGCAAGGTCGCCTCGTCGGTCAGCCGGAACACCGATTACCTGCTGGCCGGCGAGAGCGCCGGTTCCAAGTTGGACAAGGCCCGTGAACTGGGCGTCGCCATCGTCGACGAAGCCGCCTTCCTCAAGCTCGTGCGCGGCGGTTGAGCCGTTTCACGACGCGTCTTGGAGGCCGCGGCGGCCGGCAATCGCGGGGCCAGCAATCGCGCTGTCCTTGAAAACACCTCGGGAGGGACACCGAGCGCCTGTTTCAGGGCGATGTCCCGATCCCAGGCGTGGGTCATCCGGTCGATGCGGTGCATCTGCGCGGGCGTCAGGCGATGGGCGAAGAGCCATGGGGAGACGAGCGCCGTGTTGATCAGCGGGAAGTCCGAGCCGTAGCACAGGCGTCCGTCGAACTCCGGCCGGGTCAACGCCTCTCCGAGGTAGCCGGGCTTGTTGGCCTGGGTCAGCGACGAGATCTCGGAGTGGAGGTTGGGGTACTCGGCCATCATGCGGGCCAGACGATCGGTATGCCGTTCGCCGTCGATAGTGCCGGTCGAGGCGATATGGGCGCCGATGACCGTGACCCCGAGGCGCAGGGGTAGGCGCAATCGCTCTGGATCGCACAGGTCGTCCTGGGCGTGGGTGAATGAACGCTCCTGACCGGTGTGGGTGAGCAACGGAAGACGATGGTGCTTGAGGCGTTCGTAGAAGGGGATCAGTCGCTCGTCGGCCGGATCGATGTGCATCACGCTGGGGATCCATTTCACGAGGACCGCCCCCTGCGCGGCGCAGGTATCGAGGCGCTCCAAAGCATCATGTCGATAGGGGTTGATCGAGGCCCCGAAGAGCAGGTTCGGATAGTGCGCCAATTCCCGGGCCAGGAACTCGTTGGGGACATGGACTTCGGTGGCAGCAGGGTCCAGCCGTCCTTGAGCGTCCACCGCCCCATCCAGGGCCAAGACCACGGCCTGGTCGACGGAAGTGCTGTCCTCCACCTGCGCGGCGATCTTCTCCAACAGCCAGGCATCCCCGTTCTTCTGAAGGCTTTCACGGGTGGCATCGAAGGCTTTGAGGTAGAGGCCGAACTTCCAACTGGTCTCCAGATCCTTGGACACGAAACACCCGCTGCCGCCGGCACCGATGCCGGCCGTGTGCACATGGAGGTCGATCAAGGGAGGCGGTGGCAACGTCGCGGAGGGTCGGTAGGGGCGAGGTCCACTGAAGGCGCAGGAAATGCCGAGGGCGGAACCGGCCAACACCGCGGTGCCGATCAGCGCTGTGAGCGCCCGAAACCTTCGGCGGGCCCCAGCGACATCGGTTGGTCCGTTGGCTGTTGCAGAGCCCATCACACGGGCCGTGTCGTGGCGGGCGGTTTTGCAGGGAGTCGAGTTCACTGGCGGGACAGCCTGAGCGCGACCGTCCGCATCGCGTGAATCGATTGTTTCAAAGTCGTCATCGACTCCACCGATGGAGCCGGACCGTTGCTGGAGCGGTGATTGCGGTGGACCCGGTGGGCACGAGCCGCCCGGGCTATGCCTTGGGTTTTCTTCCGTAGCCCCAGATCAGCCAGACACCGACGCCGATCATCAACACCAACCACCACAGGTAACGCAGTTCGCGGGCGGCCATTTCGGCGAATGCGGCGGCGCGCGGGAACACCCAGATCAGGAAGATACCCAAGCTGGCCAGGAACAGGGCCTGAAGGGCGGCGCGTTTGCGCGGGCTCATGGCTGGGTCGGGGTTTCGGCAGGGCTCAGGGGCAGCAGGAGCCCGGCGGCGTTGTGTTCAGACGGGGTGGGGATGACCATCGGCGAGCGTCCGTTCCAGCGTTCGACGATCTTCCAGCGTAGGAACGACGGGCTTTGTCGCAGGGCCTCGCCGCGGACGCGGATGGCCTCGGCCTCGCCCTTGGCGCTGATCACCGCCGTCTCCGATTCGGTCTGCGTCTGGATCTGGGTGAAGCGGGCCTGATTGGCCTGCTGCTCGGCCACCATTTTCGCCTCGATGGCCTTCTCCAACTCGGGGGACAGGTCGATGTCGCGCAGGACGATGTCGTCGACCACCAACAACGAGCCGATCTTGTGGCTGGCGAGGCTCATGGACTTCTTCTTGATCTCCTCCCGGTTCTTGACGATCTGCTCGGCCGACATGAGCGCGGTGACCTCCTTGATGGCTTCCTGCACGCGGGGCGCGATCAGGCTGTCGAACGGGTCTCCGGCGAATTCGCGGTAGATCGGCACGACCGAAGCCTCGGGAATGCGGAAGAGCACCCGGAGATCGATCTTCACCTGTTGCAGATCGGAGGAGAAACAGTCGGCGGTGACCGACCGGGTGCGCTGGCGGACATTCACTCGCACGATGCTCGTGATGAACGGGGTCTTGAACCCGAAGCCCTCGGGCAAGAAACCCTCTTCGGTCTTGCCCAGGGTCACCTTGAGTCCACGGGTGCCGGGTTCGATGACGTAGGAGGCCGAATTGACCAGGAGCAGGGCGACAAAGAACGCAAGGGCGGCCGTGACCCAACGGGAGGCGGTTTGAGGATTCATGGCGTCAGCGCTTGATGGACCGGGGGTTGGAGGAGGGGGCCGGGGCCGGAGTGGCCGGGCGCGTTCCGGTCGGTTCCGTCTTCGAGCCCTTGAGGCGCTCGAGGTCCTGGAGGTTCAACAGGATCTGATCCTTGCCGCCGATGACCAAGGGAGCGATGCCATCCCAGCGATCCACGATCTGGAGGTCCACGAAGGCGGGGTTCTTCTTGAGGGCGTCACCCCGGATGAGAATGGATTCGGCCTCGCCCTTGGCGCGGATCACGGCGGTGTCGGCCTCGATCTGGATCCGCTGTTGGAGGTACTTCGACTTCGAGGCCTCCTGCTCCTGGACCATCTTGGCCTCGATGGCATGTTCGAGTTCGCGGGTCAGGGCGATGTTCTGGATGACGATGTCCTCCAGAACGACCAACGAACCGATCTTGCGGCGCGCGATCTCCAGGGAGCGCGTCTTGATTTGCTCTCGATTCTTGACGATCAGCTCGGCGCTTTGGAGGGCGGCCACTTCTTTCAGCGCCTCTTGCACTCGGGGAGCCACCAGGCTTTCAAAGGGGTTTCCATCGTAATCCTGGAAGAGTTTGACCACCGAAGTCTCGGGGACCCGGTACAGCAGTCGCAGATCCACCCGGATTTGCTGGAGGTCGGAGGAGTAGCACTCGGCCAACTCCTCGGCGGTTTGTTGGCGCACCGAGATGGGGATGATTTCGGTGACGAAGGGTGCCTTCAGCCCGAATCCCTCTGGTTTGAAGGCCGGAGAAACCCGGCCCATCGTGACCTCGATTCCCCGGTACCCGGGCTTCACCACGAAGGTTCCCGAGGTGGCCATGATGAGGCCGCCGAAGAGGAGGAGTCCGACTCCGATGACGCGCGCGATGCCTTGGGAACTCATGATCGTTGGACCGACACAGTGGTGGACAGGAGCGTCTCTGGCAATCCGGCTCAGTCGGAACGATTCCGTAGGATCGGCCGTGCGCGGCGGATCAATGGAGGAAGTCGACGAGCTCTTTCGGAGGCTGACCCGTGGCCGGACGGGTGAAGCGTTGGCCGAAGGGCACCGAGCCTTCCAGGAAGCCGCCATGGCTGAGGAAGAACTGTCCTTTTTCCACGCCCATGAATCGGTCGAGTCGGTCGCTCTTGCCCGTGGGATCGTGGCTGAAGCTCGCCTCGGTGATCTCCAGCCAGTCGCCTCCGGGAGTGCGGATCCATTGGCGACCGTAGAGGGCTTTGCGGGGCAGGTGACCGGTGCTGCCCCAGAAGTTCTCGCTGAAGCTGTGCGGGCTGCGCAGCCATCCACCTTCACGCGGGGCCTTCCACGACGAGATCAGCATCCACCGGTGACTGTCGGGGTGAAAGTAGTACCCGGAATAGATCGTGAAGGTCTGGTTGGTGGGCTGGGCGGTCACCAGAAACCGCTGGGTCTCGCCCGTCTTCCAAGGGTACTTCAGATGGCTGTGTCCGCCGGTGCCTTCATTGCCGAAATCCCCGGAATACACCCCGTCGCCCTTGCCGATCAGTTGGACCCGTTTTTCGTCGGAGACCTTGTTGCGATCCACGGCTTCATTGCCGCTGTCCCAGACCGAGAAGATGATCCGGCGTTCGGTGGGGCTGTTGACCTGCATGCCGAAGTAGCCCCGATGCCAGCCGCAGGCCATGTAGAAGGTGGTCACCGGTTCCTCGACCGCGGTCACCTCGCAGTAGAAGGCCGCGATGGCGTTGGTCGGAGCCTTGTAGCTCAGGTGGACCGAGGCGGCATTGCGGCGTTCCTTGAGGTTGAAGTGGGCCCCGTCGAGGGCGGGGCCGTCGAGGATCAGGGCTTCGAGTTGCCCGGCGTTCTGGCCCTTGGGATTGAGCGATTCGAGTCGGAAGTCCTGGTACCCGGGGCGTTCGATCGAAAAGGTCCCGAAGTCGGCGGTTATCGGTTCTTTGCCCGAGGAACCTTGCACCGTCACCTCGCGAAATCCCCCGGCCACGGTGAGGCGCAGCTTGGATTCCGCCCCCTCGGGCAACCGAACTTTCAGCCGAGCCTGAAGAGCGCCGGGTTGGTTCAACCGTCCGTACCAGTGCACCGAGTTCGCGGGGTCGGTCCATCCGCGGACTCCGCCCCGCTCGGAGATGCGGGGTGAGTCGGTGTCCGGCAGGGTGTAGGCCGTGAAGGCGGGTATTTGCAGTTCACCGCTCCAGAGGGTGCCCCAGTGACACCCCAAACCGATCATCAGGAGGGCACTGCATTTCAGAAATCGCGGGATCGACATGCGCTGAGGATTCCCTCGTCCCGTTCGGAAGGGAACGCTGGAAAACGCCAGCGCGGCGGTTCGGATGGAAAGCCCCCTGCGAAGGGGAAACCCGGCTCAGAGCTTGAGGCGGATCTGGGCGATCTTGGCCTGCAACTCGGGGCCGATATCGTCTTGGAACAGGTAGGAATCCCGGGATCCTCCGGTGTTCCAACTGTGCAGGAACAACAATTTCTGGGCCTGTACCCAGCGGGCAGCACCATCGATCGTCAGGTGGTTGCTGCCGATGGGTTTCTTGCCGGGCCCCTGATGGGGCGGCATGCCTTTGAATGCCGAATCACGACCACCGCCCCATTTGCCATCCACCTTCATGACGGCATCGGCCGCCAAGACCCATCCGGGTTCGGAGGTCGCCGTCTTGACCGGGCTCTTCGAATCAAAGGTGCCCGCCGGATTGCTCCACTTGTCGATGCCCCCGTAATACTGATAGCCGATGTTGAATTGCCTGTACTCCGGCTCGTAGGTCGGGAAATCCGGGCGATTGGGGCAGGTCCACATCTTGGCCACGGTCGAGTTGGTGTCCACGGGCAGTCCCAGTTGGCGTGCCGATCCCGCCTCGGGTTCGTTGATGGAGATTTGCACCCAGTTGCCGCCATCAAAGCGCGCCTTGAGCAGCACGTCCTTGTTGTCGTTGGCGTAGAGCGTCATGCCGATGCCGATTTGACGCAGATTGTTCAGGCACCGGGCTCGCTTGCCCTGTTCTTTGGCCCGCGCGAGGGCCGGCAGGAGCATGCTGGCCAAGATGGCGATGATGGCGATGACCACCAGCAGCTCGATCAGGGTGAATCCTGGGCTGCTGCATCGAGAAGCAGACTTCGCTGGATGCGGTTTCATCGGTGATCGGGTGTTTGTTTCGCTTCAACGCGGTGATCGCAAGATCTTTTGGTGTGCAGGGCTTTGCCAGCGCCCTATCGGCAGTCCTCCATCGATGTGGTTTGATTGAATGTTTGCCACGGGTCAGCGGAGCGGAATAACTGAGTCATGCAACGACACCGGGTGGCTTGGCTGGGGGTTCTCGGAATGGCCCTTTGGGCTGGTTGGAACCAGATGGAGGCTCGCCGGCTTCGCAGTCGGATCAGGGAGTTGCAGGCGGAAAACGCCATCGAGGTGGCGGTGCCGGCAGCGCCTTCCGGTGGCGAAACTCCAGCGGCCTCCAGTGCGGAAGAACTGATCGCCATTCGCGCCGAGATCGCGTCGTTGCGGCGATTGATCGAAGAGCGGTTCCGAGCGATCGAAGGTGCGTCGCAAGCCGCTGCGCGCGTGGCCTCGGCACAGCCCGCCAACCCCAATGGGCCTGGAATTCCCGGCTACATCCGCAATGGCTGGGTGGACCGATCCGGGATTCCCGCAGCGGTGTTGGAGGGTTTCCGGCTCCAACTCGGGGACGTGCCGTTGGAAGGTGCTCATATGAAGCAGGTCGACGGCCTGGTCTTCTACTCCATGGAATCCAAGACCCAGGATGGACGGGGAATGGAGTTGGCCTTGGATGAGAAGGGGCAGGTGGTGATGCGGCGAGTCGACATGGAGCTCGGAGGGTTGTCAGACGGCATGCAACGGACGGTGCAGCAGGCCGTTGGTGAGACCCCGATTCGGCGGGTTGCCGAAGTCTATGAGGACGGTCGGACGGTCTATCGGGTGCAGGCCAAGGCGCCCAATCAGGCTGTGGAGCTGGTGCTTGACTCGGAGGGAAAGGTTATTCGTTCCGAGACGACGGTCCGCGAGACGAAGCCTTGAGCCGGGAAGGGGATCGTGGGCGGTGGTTCTGGGCCCGGGTCTTGGCGAGTGCCGGATCGGCCTTCGCCGTGGGGGGCACGGATTCGGCGGCGGGCAGCAGGGCGGCCCAGCGTTGGAAGAGCTCCGCGGTGAGCCGATCGCCATAGCCCAGCCAGCGCAGTTGCCCTTGTGACTGCAGCAGGGCCAGTCCATGCGACCACGCCCAGACCGCCACGGCCACATCGAGGCTGGAACGCCCCGCGTATTCGCCGACGGTCTGCAGATCCCGGATGCACCGGTGCAATTCCTCGAAGGAATCCGCAGCGGCCGACGGCATCCGTGGCCCGCAGACCGGGGCTTCTTGCGGCGAGTCATCGGAGGCGGCCACGCTGAACATAAGCCGGTAATGATGCGGACGCCGTTGTGCGAATTCGAGGTAGGCAAGTCCGATCCGATGGAGGGCCGTGCGCGGATCGGGGCTTGCCTCACGGGCCTGCCGAAGGTCGTTCAGGAATTCCTGGAACCCCTCCTCGCGGATCGCTCCGAGCAATTCCTCCCGGCTCGAAAAATGGTGGTAGGGGGCCTGGTGCGAGACACCGAGTCGGCGGGCCAGATCGCGCATCGAGAACTCGAGCTCACCGGCGGCCACCATCTCGAGGCCGGCCCGGATGCAGGCACCACGGAGGTCCCCGTGGTGGTAGCGGATCGCAGCGGTTTCCGGTCTTGATGTTGACACTGTCAACAAATGACTTGACCCACGGGTTCCGTCAACTAGACAGTGTCTACATGAGTGCCGCTCCCGGGCTTGAACCCGACCTTCGTGACCCGAACCCGCCATCGTCCCACGTCCTTCTTGGCTACACGCTGCTGGCGCTCGTCGGGGCCCTGGTCACGGCCGTGCTCATGCGGATGGATGCTCGGATTCTGGCGGGCGAGCCGCTGTGGTTGAAGCCGACCAAGTTCTTCCTCTCGTCGGCTATCGCCGCGGGCACGCTCGAGTGGATTATCCGCAGGTCCGGCCTCGGTTCCCGGCGATTGAACGCCTGCCGTTCGGTGATCGCCGGGGGATTCCTGCTCGAGATGATCATCATCTGCACTCAGGCGGCTCGCGGTGTCCGCAGTCATTTCAACCTCTCCACGCCGCTCGACGCGGTGCTCTTCGGCATCATGGGCACCGTGATCATCGGCGTGGTCATCGCCTTCGGCATCGCGGGATTCACCGCCACCGGAACGGCCTCCCGGTGGTCACGGGCCGAACGGACCGCCGTGCGCTGGGGGATCGTGGTGTTCATGGCGGCTGCAGTCATGGGCAACCGCATGGTCCGACCCACCCCGGAGCAACAGCGGCAGGGGGACTCCGAAGGAAGATCGGGGATGCGGGGTTCGCATTTCGTCGGCTCGATAGAGGGGGCCACTCGGACTTGGCCCGTCACGGGGTGGAGCCGCGAATCGGGGGATTTGCGGGTGCCTCATTTCGTGGGCATGCATGCACTCCAGTGGATGCTCCTGTGGGCGCTCCTGGCCCGCTGGCTGGGTGTGCCGATGGAGGATCGCAGGACCGTCCGCCACATGACCGTGGCCGGGATGCTCTTCGGGGGAGTCTGGTTGCTGACGTTGGGACAGGCGTCTTCCGGGCGTAGCCTCTTGGATCCGGGGGCGTTTCAGGTGGGCCTGTGGGTGGCCTTGGGTGGTCTGGTGGCCGCGATGGTTTCGTTGGTTTTGCCGGTGTTGGGTCGGAACGGGAAGGGGGTGGTGGCGTGAACCTGGTCCAGAACCTCTTCGAAACGGCCAATTTGCTGGTGCTGCCGTGTTGGGCCCTCCTGATTCTCTTCCCTCGCTCCGCCTGGACGCGGCGGGTATTCGGCCATCCGCGGTTGGGTCCTCCGCATCTGTTCGCCTTAGTCTACGTCGTGGCGGTGGTTCCGGCCGTCTTGGCCGATCCTGGAGCTCTGGCGGTGCTTTCGCGCCCGACGCTGGCCGGTGTGCAGGGGTTGCTCGGTTCTCCGGGCGGCGCGGCGGCCGGCTGGATCCACTACCTTTGCTTCGATCTCCTGGTCGGCATCCTGAT
>JAIXXC010000057.1 GCA_027490985.1 Verrucomicrobiales bacterium | reverse complement strand
GGTCAATCAGTACACCATCGTGTACGACCTCTTCGTGGGCACGTCGGGCCCGGGTGCGGCTTCGCTGCTGCAGACCAGCTCGAGCGCCAACACCGACGACGGCGACCTGTTCTGGCAGGGCAACAACTTCGGTCAGGGTGGCGGCGGCTACAACGGTCGCGGCACCTTCACGGCCGGTGCGTGGCACCGCGTCGCGGCGGCCTATGACATGGCGGCCAATCCCCCGGTGGTGGTGAAGTACGTCGACGGCATCAAGCAGGACGACTGGACCGCCAACCAGGGTCTGGACGCCGCCCGCCGCGCGATGGGCCCGTCGGCCATCCTCTTCGGTGATGGCGACCAGGATGAGCGCCGCGAGATGTTCGTGAGCTCCATCCAGGTCCGCGCCGGCCGCTTGAGCGACGCCGAGCTGCTGCTCCTGGGAGCCCCGACCGCCTCGGGCATCCCCATCGCCCTCCCCAAGAGCACGGTGACCGGTCAGTGGGACTTCGAGTTCGGTGACCTCGGTGCGTCCATCGGCGCGCCGCTGGCCTACCTCGACGGCGATGCCGGCCTGACCAAGGAAGGCACCAAGTTCGGTCTGGCGAGCGAACTCGGCGTCGATCTCATCGGCGGCCAGGATGTCCGCGTCATGCGCGTTCCGGGCGATCTCTCCAACAAGATCGGCTACGTGATGAACCATCGCATCAGCCCCAACGGGGGTGGCAGCCGCGTCAATCAGTACACGCTGGCCTTCGACGTGTTCGTCGGCACCTCCGGCCCCGGCGCCGCCTCGTTGTGGCAGACCAGCTCGTCGGCCAACACCGACGACGGCGACCTGTTCTGGCAGGGCAACAACTTCGGCCAGGGTGGCAACGGCTACATTGGCACCGGAGCCTTCACCGCCGGCGCTTGGCACCGTGTGGTCGCGGCCTATGACATGGCCGCCACCCCTCCGGTGGTCACCAAGTTCGTCGACGGCATCAAGCAGGACGACTGGACCGCCAACCAGAGCCTCGACAATCCCCGCCGCTCCCTGTCCACCACCGCCATCCTCTTCGGCGATGGCGACCAGGACGAGCGTCGTGAGATGTTCGTGAGCTCCGTGCAGATCCGCGCCGGCAAGCTGTCGGATGTGGAGATGGTCGCCCTCGGGGGCCCGAGCCCCGATGGCCTTCCGGTCCTCATCGGTGCGGCCGCCCCGGCCCCGACCCGCCCGGTCATCAAGCTGAGCCGCAATGCGGATGGTTCGATCACCCTCTCGTGGTCGGCTTCCGAGCCCTACGTGCTCGAATCCAAGGCCTCCCTCTCGGATGCCTCCTGGAGCCCGGTGAGCGGTGTGGCCAACAACTCGGTCACCCTCACCGCGACCTCCGCCTCGGCGTTCTACCGCCTGAAGCAGTAAGCGGTTGATCGGTTCTCGCGAGCGGCGATCCTTCGGGGTCGCCGCTTTTTTTATGAATGCACGCCGGGTTTTTGCGTTATGGTTTACAGCTGTAATGGAATCCGTCACCAACGCCTACCATCCGCCCCGAGTTTCCCGGGCGGCCCTGGCATTGGCGGCGGGCCTGCAGGCCAGCGGGGCGGTGGATCCGATGGCCAACGCCCCGAAGGCCATTCCTTACCCGGACCATTCCCGGTTGCTGGAAGTTCGGGATGCCGCCGGCTCCGTTCGCAGGGTGAGCCATCCGGCCGACTGGGCCGAACGGGCCTCGCACATCCGGGCGGGTCTCCAGCAGGCCATGGGGCCGTTGCCCGGCGCGGCAGCCCGGGTGCCGCTCGACCTCGAGGAGTGCGGTGAGACCGCCTCGGGAAAGTACCTGCGCCGCAAAATCCGCTTCACCCCGGAAGTCGGCGACCGGGTACCCGCCTGGCTCCTGATTCCTCACGGTCTACGGCACCGGGCGCCGGCGATGCTCTGCCTGCATCAGACCACCGACATCGGCAAGGATGAGCCCGCGGGTCTGGGTGGCCGTCCGTCGCTCCACTACGCGCATGAACTGGCCGAGCGCGGCTATGTGTGCCTGGTTCCGGATTATCCGTCGTTCGGCGAATATCCCTACGAGTTCGCCAAGCAGGGCGCGCACCATGCCAGTGGGTCCATCAAGGCGGTCTGGAACAATGTGCGGGCGGTGGATGTGCTGGAATCGCTGCCGCAGGTCGATCCGAGTCGGATCGGTGTGATCGGCCACTCGCTCGGGGGGCACAATGCGCTCTTCACCGCGGTCTTGGAGCCCCGATTGAAGGCCGTCGTCACCAGCTGCGGATTCACTCCCTTCCACCATTACTACCGAGGCAAGGTCGCCGGCTGGACCAGCGACCGGTACATGCCCCGGATCCGCACGGTCTATGGCAACGACGCCGACCGGATCCCCTTCGACTTTCATGAGATTCTGGGAGCTCTTGCTCCCCGCGGGGTGTTCTCGAATTCGCCCCTGCGCGACGACAATTTCGAGATCACCGGGGTCCGCGAGGCCTTCGCCGCCGCGGCTCCGGTCTTCGAGTTGCATGGGGCCGGATCGCGGTGCGTGCTGAGGACTCCCGATTCGGGACACGATTTCCCGGAGGCCGAGCGCCATGCGGCCTACGCCTGGCTCGATTCGGTGTTGCGCTGAAACCCGGCGGCCCGTCCCGGGAGCCGGGCCGGGTCCAACCCGTTCTCGGGGCTCGGTCGGTCCCGACTTCCTGGGTGGTCCCTGTGAGGCGTCCTGTCCCGGCGTGGGTCGCCATCGGGGGGGGGATCCTGCTTGACGGGGTCGCGGAGATCGCCGGCGATTGCGGGCATGAAGCCTCCCGGTGATCTCATGCGCTTCGGCCAGGTGGTCGAAACCCTGACGCAAGACATCGGTCCGGAAGGGCTTTCTGAAATCCTCGGCACCTTTCTGGTCGATACACGAACCCGGGTGGATGCCCTGTTGCCCTTGTTGGACGGGCGGGATTCTCGGGCGCTGGCCCGGTGCGCCCATGCCATCCGGGGTGGGGCGGCGATCTTCGGTCTGCAGGATCTGGAGCGGGCCGCACAGGCCGTGGAAGTGGCGGCGGGGCTGCCCGAAAGCCCTGGATTGCCCCTGCTGGTCGACACCCTTCGGGCCGAATACTCGGCCGTGGAGCCTTCGCTGCAGGCCAAGCGGGGCGAGATTCTTGCGGACTTCCGGCCATCCGATCCCTCCGAGGCATGAAAAAACCCGCCCCGGAATGGGGCGGGTCGAGAGGGACGGAAATCCGGTCGTGAACCCGGTCGAAAACCGGGATCGCGGGCTGTGCTTCGAGGATCACTCCTCGACGAACCGGATCGAGCGCTTCTTCTCGGAGCGCTTGCGCTGGTTCTCGTCGAGGATCTTCTTGCGCAGGCGCAGGTTCTTCGGCGTCGCCTCGACGTACTCGTCGACATCGATGTACTCGAGCGCCCGTTCCAAGCTGAGCTTCAGCGGCGGGCTGAGCTGGATGCCCTTGCCGTCGCCCTGGGAGCGCATGTTGGTGAGCTTCTTCTCCTTCACCGGGTTGACCGGGATGTCGTTCTCGCGGGCGTTCTCGCCGACGATCATGCCGACATACACGTGGTCGCCGGGTTCGATCATCAGACGGCCGCGCTCCTGCACCATGTTCAGCGCGTAGGAGGTGGCCTCACCGGCGTCCATGGACACCAGCGAACCGTTCTTGCGGGCGGCGATTTCGCCGCGGTCTTCGCCGTATTCGTGGAAGAGGTGGCTGAGCACGCCCATGCCCTTGGTCATGTTGACCAGGTCGGTCTCGAAGCCGATCAGGCCGCGCATCGGGGCCAGCGCCTCGACGGACACCAGATTGCCGGTGTGGGTCATGTTGGTGATCTGGCCCTTGCGGAAGGACAGGTTCTCCATGACCGCACCCAGGTTTTCGTTCGGGATTTCGACGAAGACCTTCTCGATGGGCTCCAAGGGATCGCCGTTCTCACCTTTTTTCCAGAGCACCTCGGGCCGGCTGACCAGCACTTCGTGGCCTTCGCGGCGCATCTGCTCGACGAGGATCGCGATCTGCATCTCGCCGCGGCCGGCCACGGAGAAGATCTTGGGGTCGCTGGTCTGCGCGATGCGCAGGGCGACGTTGGTGCGGATTTCCTTCACCAGGCGGTCCCAGATGTGGCGGGCCGTGACGAGCTTGCCGTCCTGACCGGCGAGCGGGCCGTCATTGACGGCGAACTCCATCTGGATGGTCGGCGGATCGATGGGGATGTAGGGCAGGGCGGGGCGCGCCTCGCTGTCGCACAGCGACTCACCGATGAACACGTCTTCGAAACCGGCCACACCGACGATGTCGCCGGCGCCCGCCTCGGAGATCTCGATCCGCTTCATGCCCTCGAAGTGATAGAGCATGGTGATCTTGCCCTTGGTGATCTTGCCGTTGCCGTGGCGGCAAATGGCCGGATCGCCCACCTTGAGGTGGCCTTCGACGATCTTGCCGAAGGCGATACGACCCATGTAGTCGCTGTAGTCCAGGTTGGCCACCAGCAACTGGAATCCTTCGCCCGCCTTGGCGCGGGGCGGGGGGATGTGCTTCACGATGGCGTCGAAGAGCGGCTCCATCGTGTCGCTGACGTCGGTGAGTTCGGCTTTGGCGTAGCCCATCTTCGCCGAGCAATAGATGAAGGGGAAATCGAGCTGCTCGTCGGTCGCGTTGAGGCTCATGAAGAGCTCGAACACGAGGTCGAGCACCTTCTTCGGATTCGCGTTGTCGCGGTCGATCTTGTTGATGACCACGATGGGCTTGGCACCGGCCTCGAGCGCCTTGCGCAGCACGAAACGGGTCTGGGCCTGGGGACCCTCGGCCGAATCCACCACCAGCAGCACGCCGTCGATCATGTTCATGATACGCTCGACCTCGCCGCCGAAGTCGGCGTGTCCCGGGGTGTCCACGATGTTGACGTGGTTGTCCTTGTACTTGAACGCCGCGTTCTTGGCGCGGATCGTGATGCCCTTCTCCTTCTCGAGATCCATGGAGTCCATGAGGCGCTCCACCTGAGTCTCGGCCTGATTGGCGCGGAAGGTGCCGGATTGCTTCAGAAGGCAGTCGACGAGGGTGGTCTTGCCGTGGTCGACGTGGGCGATGATCGCGATGTTTCGGATGTGCTGCATAATGGCCGTTCCCTCCAATAGGGCCGGCCAGAATGCCGGCCGGGAGGCAAACGTCAAGGTGCAGGAAGCACCTCGAAGCGTTCCAGCCCGTGACAATCCGATGACGAACGGCCGGCAAACCCGGCCCGATCGCTCCGGGTTGGAGGCCTTCGGGATGCGCCCCCCCCGCTCCCGGGGCCGGCAGCTCAGCTGTTGTCGCCGTCGAGCAGGCCGCCCAGGCCGCCGAGGATCGAGCCTTCTTCGCGACCCTTTCCGCCGGCGGCCGGCGAGGCGGCGATGATGCGGTCGGCCAGTCGGCTCAGGGGCAGCGATTGGATCCAGATCTTGCCCGGACCCCGCAGGGTGGCGAAGAAGAGGCCTTCGCCGCCGAACAGGGCCGTCTTGACCTTGCCCACGTACTGGATGTCGAAGGCCACGGTGTTCTGGTAGGCCACCACGCAGCCGGTGTCGACGCGGAGGACCTCGCCGGGAGCCAGAACCTTTTCCATGAGCGTGCCGCCGGCATGGACGAAGGCCCACCCGTCGCCCTGCAGGCGTTGCATGATGAAGCCCTCGCCGCCGAAGAGGCCCGTGCCGAGCTTTCGTTGCAGGGCGATGCCCACGCTCACGCCTTTGGCGGCGCACAGGAAGGAATCCTTCTGGCAGATGAGTTCGCCCCCGAGTTGGGCCAGGTTCACCGCGATGATCTTGCCGGGATAGGGGGCCCCGAAGCCCACCCGCGATTTCCGCGGAGACTGGTTCTGGAAGACGGTCATGAACAACGACTCGCCGGTGAGCAGGCGCTTGCCGGCTCCGAGCAGGGCCCCCATGAACCCGCTCTGCTTCTGGGATCCGTCACCGAAGATGGTCTCCATCTCGATGCCCTCTTCCATGAACATCATGCCGCCGGCTTCGGCCACCACGGCTTCCATGGGGTCGAGGAGCACTTCGACATATTGCAGGTCGTCTCCGCGGATTTCGTATTCGATTTCGTGCATCATGGCGGTCGGGACAATGGGCTGAGTCACTGTGAGTCTCTACGGAAACCCCGGTTCTTGCCCGGGTCAAGTGGAGGACTGGGACTGGGATTCCAAGCTCTGAATCGGATGAAAGGCCGGGTTCACCGCCGAACGCGGTCGGGAGGTCGGGGTCAGGAGCTCGGGGTTTGCTGTCGGGGCCGACCGGGGGCATCCTGCCCGCCCATGAAGTACCGTCGTTTTGGCCGGACCGGAATCCAGATGCCCGTCTTCTCGTGTGGTGGCATGCGCTACCAGCAGTCGTGGTCGGATATTCCGTGGGACCAGGTGCCTGCCGCTGGACAAGCCAATCTCGAGGCGACCATCGCGCGCTCCATGGAACTGGGGATCCATCACATCGAGACGGCCCGTGGCTACGGTTCTTCGGAAATGCAGTTGGGCCCCGTGCTGGCCAAGTATCCGCGCGAGTCGATGATCCTCCAGACCAAGGTCATGCCCAAGCCGACCGCGCGGGAGTTCCTGGAGACCTTCGAGACGTCCATGGCCTACTTGAAGCAGGACCATGTGGACCTGCTGTCCATCCATGGCATCAACAACCGACAGCACTTGGACGAGACGCTCCGCAAGGGCGGCTGTCTGGAGGTCTGCCGGCAGCTTCAGCGCGAGGGGCGCGTGCGTCATGTGGGCTTCAGCACCCATGCGACGCCGGATGTGATCTCCGAGGCCATCCGCAGCGACGAGTTCGATTACGTCAACCTGCACTGGTACTTCGTGAACGACCTCAACCGCACCTGTGTCGCCGAGGCGGCCCAGCGCGACATGGGGGTCTTCATCATCAGCCCGAATGACAAGGGCGGGAAACTCTACCTCGAGCTGCCGAAGATGCGGTCGTTGTGCGCCCCGCTGACGCCCATGCAGTTCAACGACCTCTACTGCCTGGCTCGTCCGGAGATCCACACGCTGTCGCTGGGGGCCGCCAAGCCGTCGGATTTCGACGAGCACATCGCCGGTCTCGCGCACTACGAGCGTGCCGCCGAGGCGGTGGAGTCCATCGACCGACGACTGCGCGAGGAGATGGAACGGGTGCTGGGGGCCGACTGGTGCCGCCGTTGGTGGGCCGGGCTTCCGGAATTCGTGGCCGTGCCGGGCGACGTGAATCTGGTGGAGATCCTGCGCATCTGGACCTACGCCAAGCCGCTGGAACTGACCGAGTGGGCCAAGTTCCGCTACAACATGCTGGGCAATGCCGATCATTGGTTCCCGGGCGAGCATGTCGAGAAGCTCGACTGGTCCCGACTCAACGAAGTGATTCGTCGCAGCCCGTTCGCCGATCGTCTGGCCGGGATTCTTCGGGAAGCCCACGACCTGTTCCATGACGCGCCGGTCAAGCGCCTGAGCCAAAGCTGAAGGGCGTTCGTATCGGTCAGCCTCACTCGTACCGCAGCGAATCGATGGGATCGAGGTGGGCGGCCTTCCAGGCGGGGTAGGTGCCGAAGAGAATTCCGACGGCCGAGCAGATGGCCAGTCCGATGCCCACCCAGTCCCAGGGGATCACCGGCGGGGCCTTCACCACGAAGGACAGCAAGTTTCCGAAGAGGATGCCGCCGATCACCCCCAGGGCGCCTCCCACTTCGCTCAGCAGCACGGCTTCGGCGATGAACTGGAGCATCACGCTGCGCTTGCGGGCCCCGATGGCGCGGCGGATGCCGATCTCGCGGGTGCGCTCGGTGACGCTCACGAGCATGATGTTCATGATGCCGATGCCGGCGGCGATCAGGGCGATGCTGCTGATGGCCGCCACGCCCAGGCGGATGGCCGAGGTCAGGCTGCGGAACTGCCCCACGGCCGATTCGTTGGAGACGATCTCGAAGTCGTCGTCGTCGCCCGGCGCGACCCGGCGCATCGCCCTCATGACCCCCCGGGCCTGCTCGACCATCTCGGCGTAGGTTTCACGGTTCGGGGCTTGGACCTGAAGTTGGACCGACAGGTTCTCACCGTACAGGCGTCGGGCCGTGCCCAGCGGAATGGCGATGAAGTTGTCGCGACTTTGGCCGAACAACGCGCCGCGTTGGGCCAGCACACCCACCACCTTGTAGCTGATGCCCTGGAACTTGACCGTCTCGCTCAAAGGCGAGCCCCGTGGGAACAGCTTGGCGGCCAGATCGAAACCGAGGACACAGATCAATCGGCCGCTCTCGTCATCGGAGGCGCTGAATCCGCGGCCTTCGCCCAAGGTGAGGTTCTGGGTGGTGAAGGATTCGGGCGTCATCCCATTGCCGGGGATGTTGGGGTTGGTTCGCGCGTAGCGGGAGGAGGCCTCGCCCGAGCCGAAGTTGGCACTGGCCGAGACGGCTTGCGCCAAGGTGACCCGACGTTCGAGACGGTCGAGATCCACGATGCGGAAGCGCTTCCGCCGCAGGTATTTCTCCCAATCGGCATCATCGAAGCTGATGGCCGGGAAGCGCTGGAACTGGAAGGTGTTGGCCCCGAGGCCGTTCATGGCGTCTTCCAGATTCTGCTGGAGCACCCGGATGCCGGTCATCACGGCGATGATGGAGAACACGCCGACGAAGACCCCGAGGATGGTCAGCGACGAACGCAGCACGTGCGTCTTCACGGCGTTGGCCGCCATGCGCACCATTTCGATGAGTTCGCGTCCGGGGTTCATGGCTACTCGGAACGCAGGGCGTCGACCGGGTCCATGCGGCTGGCCCGCCAGGCCGGGATGAAGCCGGCCACCATGCCCGTGGCCGCCGAGACGAAGAGCGCCAGGGCGACGATCCACCAGGACATTTGAGCCTCGAAGACGGAGCCATTGGCCCGGGCGATTTCGCCGATCTTCCAGGAGATGGGCCAGGCGATCCCGACTCCGATGAGACCGGCCAGGAGCGTGATTCCAGCCGCCTCCATCAGGAACTGCGTCAGGATGGAGCGGCGTTTGGCCCCCAACGCCTTCCGGATACCGATCTCTTTGGTCCGCTCGGCCACCGACACGAACAGGATGTTCATGATGCCGATGCCGCCCACGAACAGGGACAGGCCCGTGACGAAGAACCCGAAGGTGCCCAGGACCGCCTTGAAGCCGTCGAAGAACTTCGTGATCGCCTCCTGCTGGTTGATGGCGAAGTCGTCGGGTCGGCCCGGCTCGATCTTGCGGATGCTGCGGAAGAGGGATCGGGCTTCTTCCAGGGTCTCGACGACGGTGTCCGGGCTGCGGGCCTTGACGGTGATGACGTAGTCGGGTCGGCGCTGGATGTCTTCCTGGAAGCGGGAAATGGGGATGACAGCCTGATTGTCCTGATTCCAGCCCAGCATGCTGCCCATCTTCTCGATCACCCCGATGACTTCGTAGGGCGTGTCGTTGATGCGGACCTTCTTGCCCACCGGGTTGTCGTTCGGAAAGAACGCCTCGGCCAGGTAGGATCCCAGGACGCACACCGGTCGGCTGGAGCTGACGTCCGAGGCGCTGATCCATCGCCCCCGGGCGACGGTGAGTCCGCGGATGACCAAGGATTCCGGAGTGTTCCCGAGCAGCCAGACGCCTTTGGCGCGGCGGCGTTCGTAGGTCACCGAGGCTTGGAACGCCTCGCACTGCGGGGCGATGACCGCGGCGGTGGTCATGCGCGACTCGAGTTCGCGGTACTGGGCGAAGGTGATGTCCCGACGGTTCCGGTACATCCGGTAGTCGTCGAAGCTCATCCAGGGGAAGCGCCCGATGAAGAGCACGTCGGACCCCATGGAGGAGACCGACCGGGTGAAGGCCTCGCCCATGCCGTTGATCATGGTGCCCACCAGGGTGGCCGTCAGGATGCCGATGACCACGCCCAGGGTGGTCAGGCCCGAACGCAGCTTGTTGGCCCGGATGGCCGCCACCGCGATGCGGGCCGATTCGCGCAGTTCGCTCGACAGCGTCATGAGGTCGAAGCGGGTGCTGACGCAGCGATGGGGGCCACGACGGCCCGCGGATGGGCGTTGATTTCGTCGGCGGCGATGAGGCCGTCGCGGATGCGGATCACCCGGCGGGCATGGAGGGCGACGTCTTCTTCGTGGGTGACCACGATGATGGTGTTGCCCCGGCGCGACAGCTCTTCGAAGAGGCTCAGGATCTCGACGCCGGTCTTGGAATCGAGGTTTCCGGTGGGTTCGTCGGCCAGGATGATGGAAGGCGTGTTCACCAGGGCCCGGGCGATGGCCACGCGCTGCCGCTGTCCGCCGGAGAGCTCGTTGGGCCGGTGGTGCATGCGTTCGCCGAGCCCCACGTTGACCAGGGCCTGCCGGGCGCGTTCACGGCGTTCCTTCGGCGGCACCCCGGCGTAGATCAGGGGCAATTCGACGTTGTGCAGGGCATCGGCCCGGGCCAACAAATTGAAGCTCTGGAACACGAAGCCGATCTCGCGGTTGCGGATGTCGGCCAGTTCGTTGTCGCTCATCCGGGCGACGTCTTTGCCATTCAGCTCGTAGTGGCCGTCGCTCGGGGTGTCGAGGCAGCCGAGCAGGTTCATCAGAGTGGACTTGCCCGAACCGGAGGGGCCCATGATGGCCAGGTATTCGCCGCGCTCGATGAGCACCGAGACCCCGCGCAGCGCGTGCACCGTCTCGGTGCCCATCACGTAGCGGCGGGCCAGATTCTGGATTCGGATGAGCGACATGGTCTGGATCGACCGGGTTCAGGGCTTGGCCGCCTTGTCCTTCTTGGGTTCCTCGAGCTGGATGAGGGATCCGTCGTTCAATTCCTTGGAGACCGCCTTGAAGCTGCCGGTGACGATCTCCTGGCCTTCGCTCACCCCCTCGAGGATCTCGTAATGCGCATCATCGCTGATGCCCCGCTTGACGGGTGACATCCTGGCCTTGTCGCCCTCCTTGATGAAGACGACCTCCACCGGTTTGACGGCGTCTTTGGTCTTCTTGCCCGCCAGGAATTCGATCTGCCCCTTGTCCTCTTCGGAGGGCGCCTGCTGCTTCTTGGGATCGGGGTCGGTGGCCGAGGAACCCGGCAGGCGGGTGGTGACCGCCTGGATGGGCACGGTGATGACGTTGGTCCGGTAGCGCGTCTCGATGTCGGCCGTCACGCTCATGCCCGGCAGGAACAACCCCTTGTCGGCCATGCGGATGCGGACTTCGAACTTGGTGGACTCCTGCTGGGTGCCGACCGCGGCGGTCTTCGCCGAGCGGGCCACCTGGGTGACCTTGCCATCGAACTTGCGGTCCTTGAAGGAGTCCACGTCGAGGCGGGCCTTGAACTCGGGCTGGATGAGCACCACATCGATCTCGCCCACCTCGATGCGCGCTTCCATCTCGGTGAGGTCGGCCACCGTCATGATGTCGGTGCCGGCCATCATGCCGGTGCCGGAGACCCGTTCGCCCAGCTCCGAGTTGAGCTTGGAGATCGTGCCGTCGATGGGGCTGAAAATGGTGGTCTTGGCCAGGTCTTCTTCGGAGCGCTTGAGGCTGGCTCGGGCCATCTCGACCCGTTGGGTGGAGGCGATGGCCGTGGCCCGGGCCACTTCGGCGCCGGTGCGGACCTCGTCGAAGAGCGATCCGCTGATGAGTTGCCGCGAGAAGAGGTCTTCGTTGCGCTTGAGCTCGGCCTCGGCCTTGCGGGCATTGGCCTCGGCGGTGAGCAGGTCGGCCTGCGCCGACTTCAGGCTGGCCTCCTGGCTGCGGAGTGCCGCGGCGTACAGGTCGGGCTTCACCCGCACCAGGAGGTCGCCTTTGCGGACCTTCTGCCCCTCCTTCACCGGCAGGTCGATGATCTCGCCGGCGACCTCGGAGCTGATCTTCACCTGCACCACCGGTTGGAGCTTGCCGCTGCCGGTGACCACCTCGGTGAGGTTCCTACGCTGGGCCTTCTCGGTCACGACCGTGACCGGCTTCTGGCGATTGCAGCCCGTGCCGATCAGCGCTGCGGCCATCAGGGCCGAGACCGCAAGCAGGGGAAGGGCGGGGCGTGAACTCATTGAAGACATGGAGAGCGGTTCGACTGCGGGTTTCCTCGGGGAGATGGAAGAACGTCGTCGGACCTCCACTCATGCGTCGGGTTTGTCCGAAAACGGACAGGCTTTCTTCCCGGTTCCCATCCACCGGATCCCCGGTGCGCGACGGGGCGGCCCGGGATGTCGGGCTCAAGGCCGTAGTGAGGGACTCAGTGCTGATCGAGGCAGCCGAACTTCACGAACAGGCCGCCGAACACGGCGATTCCGATGAGCAGCAGGATGAAGCTGCCCTTGGCGGCGAGGGCGATGCCGGCGCTCAGCAGGGCGGTGATGACGATGAAGAAAACCAGCGATGCGATGAAATTCATGTGCAAAGATCCTATCCAGACCCCGTCAGGCCTCAAGTCACGATTGGACGGGCGGGCCTTTCAGCCGACGGAGGGTCGTTCCGCGGGAAGGAGGTGGTCCGACGCGTTCGGCGGCTGCGGTTTTCGCTCATTGCCTCCGATAGCGGGGTTTCGCATCCTGAGCTCTCCCCAACCCTGTCCGCCGCATGAAGAGGAACCTTTGTACCCGCCGTGCCTTCACGTTGATCGAACTCCTGGTGGTCATCGCCATCATCGCCATCCTGGCCGGGATGCTCCTGCCTGCCCTGGCCAAGGCCAAGAGCAAGGCCGTCGTGACCAAGTGTTCGAGCAATCTCAGGAATCTGGGGCTCGCCGTCCGGATGTACGCCATGGACAACCGGGACCTGTTCCCCGACTGCACCGGGGCCGTGTGGCCCTGGGACCTGCCGGCCAAGGCGGCCAATGCCTTCGTGGCGAATGGCGGCCAGCGGAGCATCCTGTACTGCCCGGGCTTCGAGAAGCAGAACAACAACCAGCTTTGGTCGTTCACCACGGGGGTGACCAACGAGGTGGCCGGAGACAATGCCAATGGCTACCGGGTGATCGGCTATGCTGTCGCGTTCAAGGGTTCCGGCCGCATCAAGGCCACCAACATCACCGAAGGACTCAATCCGAAGCCCTGGACGGTCGCCGGCCAGGAGTATGAGCCCGGCCCGTCTTCGCGGGTGGTCGTGGCCGATGCGACCCTGTCGAACACCGCCAACCGCACCGGGGGCAACCGCAATTTCACCAAGGTCGACGGGGGCTGGGCTGGGCACAGCTCGGCGCACTTGAACGGTCAACTCCCGGCCGGAGGCAATGTGCTGATGCTCGATGGGCACGCCGAGTTCCGGAAATTCGCCCAACAGGAGGTTCGGACCGACGGGTCGGCACCCCATTTCTGGTGGTGAGTCGTCCGGTCGAGTCTGGATGTCCTCGACGGGTTTTCCTGGCGGGGCCCCGGGGGTCGGCCACGGGCATCGAGCGGATGGTCGCCGGATTTGTGGGATTCCCGGCAACGTCCGCGTTGCGTCGGCGGGTTGTCCCTGTAGTTTTTGCGGACGACCTATGGCTCTCGACGGCACCGACTTTGTGGATACAGACCTGCGCACCAGTGGCGGATCTTCCCCACGACTGGCCACGGCCGGTCCAGCGGGGGCCCCGGTCACCGGAAGGGCCCCGACCCGCGAGGAACTCGACAGCCAGTTGACGGCCACCCAGCAGGATCTGGCCAAGTTGCGCGAGGCGCAGGAGCAACTCGAGCGGGCCAAGGCGGCCATCGAGGAGATGCGGCGCCGCCGGGGTGAATTCCAGACAGGGCGTGAGGAGATGCTTCAGAGCCTCCTCCGCGGAGTGGCGCTGCTCGAGCAGGCCGAGATGAACCTCCGTCGGGATGCCGTGCAGATGGGACGCACCCTGGAAGGTCTGCGCGGGGCCCTCACCCAGGTGCAGGGTCTCAACGAGCAGGCCTGGACCGACACCACCTGGGAGACCGAATTGGCCCGTGCCCTGGCGGCCATCGAGAACGCCCGCATGGAATGGAACCAGGCTCGCCTGGCCTGGCCGGTGTTGGAGGGCGGAGGCGGTGCGGGGGCTGGGGCGGGATCGACACCGCCGGCATCGACCGCGATTTCCCCCTTGGCCGGCCTGAACGCGGCGCAGTGGGCACGGTTGGGGTTGGCCTTCAACTGGCCCGTGGCGTTGTTGGGCTTGGGTGTGTTCGCATTGGCCGTGGTTCTGGCGCTCAAGCGCTGAACCGGGGCGACGACGACCATGGGTTGGTTCACCAAAGCGAAGGATCCGATGTCGGCCCGGCAGGCCGAATTGGACCGCGAGATCGAGGCCATCCAGCGGCGCATCTCGGACCTGTCGGCCCGTCCGTTGCCCCAGGCTCGCGTTCAAGCGCCCCAGCCCCGTGAGCCCCGCCCCGTCTTCGAGGCCGCCCCGGAACGGCCCATGCCGGCACCGACTCCGATCAGTGTGTCGGGTTCCCGATCGGGGCCCCGCCTGCCTCCGGCCGACCGCTTCAATCTGGTCGAGGCCTGGCAGCGTTGGACCCAGCGCCTGGGAGGGCAACCCCGACGGCCCTCGGGGTTGGTCCACTTGATGGCCGCCGGTTCGGTCCATGGCCTGCGTCCGCTGCGTTATGAGCGGAAGATCGCCCGCCGCCGGTTCCTGCTCTCGTTGGGGCTGTTGCTGCTGCTGCTGTACGGCATCGCCCGCGAAGTCTTCTGAAGCGGGGTTAGGGATCCTGTGCTTTGGAATCCCGCGCCTTGGGCTTCCGTGCCTTCAAAGTCCGCCCGCTGGGGGGCGACCGAACCGGAGCCAGTCACCGGGTTCGGCGTGGGAGGTCTTTTTCGATCGTGATGCGGGTGCCCCACGGCGTGAGGTGGTCCAAGGAGACGAGGTCCGAGTCGGCCCAGGCCCGGGCCGCGGACTGCGGAACCGACACGACCCAATGGCCCGATTCCACGGCGATGCTCCAATCGGCTGCGGGTGTCACCTCCAATCGATAGGACCACCGATCCCCATCCCGGGGGCCGATCCGCACTCCGTCGGACACGGTCCCCGACTCCAACCAGACCGCCACCTCCGGGGGGCGCATCCGGAACCGCACCGACGAACCGAAGATCCGCAGTTTCATCGTCGGAACGCTGCCCCGGACAGGGCCAAAGAGGAAGTCGGCTGAGTCGGTCGGTGTTGGCATCGGTCCCAAAACCTTCCAGCGACCCGTTCCGATCTCTACGCCTTCCAATTCCCGGACTGAAACGGAATCCTCGGCCGATGCCGCATTCAGAAGGGTTCATCCGGGGGGCGATCCGGGGTCCGATCCGAGGTCTTGGCCCGCGTTCGTGGGGGCGTGTCGGCCGGTGGTCCCGGATCGCCCTGGGGTGGTGCCTGCTCGCCACGGTGCTGCAAGCCGAGGTCCGTACTGGGGCCGACGCCCTGTTGGCCGCCGATCCTTCGCCGCTGCGCGGCCGGCGGGTGGGTCTGATCACCAACCCCACCGGGGTGACGCGCGATCTCGAATCGCTGGCCCTGCGTCTGCGGCAGCGGAAGGACCTCGAGTTGGTGGCCCTCTATGGGCCGGAGCATGGGGTTCGCGGCAATGCCCAGGCGGGCGACAAGGTGGGATTCCAATGGGACCCGGTGTTGGGGCTGCCGCTCTTCAGCCTGTACGGCAAGACCTTCAAACCCACGGGGCCCATGCTGACCAACATCGCCGGGATGGTTCGCGGCAGTCCGGGCATTCCCACCAACGCGGTCCTCGCCGAACGCATCGACGCGATGGTCTTCGACATCCAGGACGTGGGGTCGCGGGCCTACACCTACGTCGGCACCCTTTCCAAGGTCATGGAAGCCTGCGCCGAGCACGGCGTCCCCATCTGGGTGCTCGATCGCCCCAATCCGCTGGGCGGGGTCGTGATGGAGGGACCGGTGCTGGAGGCGCCCGAGTGGGTGTCGCTGGTGGGCATCCAGCCCATCCCCATGCGCCACGGGATGACCGTGGGTGAACTGGCCCGCCTCTTCAACGCCCGCTTCCTCCCCCGGCCGGCGGCGTTGACGGTGCTGCCGCTCACCGGATGGTCGCGCTCCCTGGAGTTCGCCCAGACGGGACTGCCCTGGGTCATGCCCTCGCCCAACATGCCCACGCTGGACACCGCCCGCGTCTATCCGGGTCAGGTGCTCCTCGAGGGGACCAACCTGTCGGAAGGGCGTGGCACCACGCGGCCCTTCGAGCTCTTCGGAGCGCCGTGGATCCAGGGACGGGAACTGACCGACGCATTGAATGCGCTGCGGTTGCCCGGGGTGGTCTTCCGCGAGGCCTGGTTCACACCGTCCTTCTCCAAGCACCGCGGAGAACTTTGCGGGGGCAGCCAGATCCATGTGACCGATGCGGCCCGATTCCGTTCGGTGACCACCACCCTGCGCCTGTTGCAGACCGTCCGGAGGCTGTATCCGGATCGGCTCACCTTCCAGGGTCCGACCTTCGATCGGCTCATGGGCACGGCCACGGTGCGGCCGTTGTTGGAATCGGGAGCCGACCTGGCACCGGCCTTGGCCCGCATCGAGGGCGACCTCAAGGCCTTCGACGCCCTCCGTCAGCCGCACCTGCTCTATCCCTGAACGGCCGGCCGCCGGGTGCGGAAGGTCCGCAGGAGACGCCAGCTCACCAGGGCCAGGGCGCCTTGGGCGAACAGGTCGCCATGTCGATGGTAGGGTGTTTCGGTGCGCGGCAGCCCCAGGGGTACGGAGGCCAGGAGCACACCCGGGGCGTACACGTTGCCCGCGGACTCGCCGAGGACGTCGCGCGGGGTGCCGCAGGCGTCCCACCAGCCGGTGAGGCCGTTGTTGCACACCCGCACCAGCGCCACGCCGTTCTCGACCGACCGGAACACCGCGCTGGCGGTGTGCTGCCATTGCGCGGCGCTCTCGGCGAACCAGCCGTCGTTGGTGATGCCGAGCAGGAAATCGACCTCGGGCCGGACGTGGTCCCGGATGCCGTGCGGGAAGACGTCTTCGAAGCAGATGACCGGGGCGGCGATGCCGCCGCCGGAGAGCTTGAACGTCCACGGACGATCACCGCTCTCGAAGCCGTCGCCGATGGGGGTGAGCCATTTCAGGAACGGCAGCCAGCGGGCCAGGGGCACGTATTCTCCGAAGGGCACCAGACGCCGTTTCCAATAGGCCGGGGGCATGGAGCCGTCGCCGCGCCGCAGGAAGGCCGCATTGTAGCGGGCCGTGCCCGGGCGGCTTCCGGCATCGCTCCGGCCCTCGCGCGTCACGGAATCGTCGGCCCCGAGGATCCAGTCCGGCCCGTTCTTGCCGAGCAGGGCGATCATGCGTCCGTAGTTGGTCTCGGAGAGGCCGAAGGTGCCCTCGGGCCAGATCAGCACCTCCGGTTCCAGGGACAGTGCCTGGCGTGAGAGCCCTTCGATCTTGGCGAAGGTGCGCCCTTGCTCGTCGGGATCCCATTGGAGCGTCTGCGGCACCGAGGGTTGCACCAGCACGAGCCGCGCGGTCCTGGGGTTGGCCAGACGCTCCAAGCGGCGGTAGCCCATGACCTCCCAGAAGCCCCAGCCCATGATCAGGAGGGTCACCAGCAGCGGCAGACGCGCCTCGGCGGTCCAGCTCCAGCGCGATTCGGGGCGCAGGCCCATGCTGAGGAAGGCACCTCCGAGGGCCAGGCTGCTCCAGCACACCACGAAGGACACCCCGTACACGCCGGTGACGCTCGCCAATTGGATCAGAGGCAGTTGGCGCCACTGGCTCACGCCGAGCGGGGCCCAGGGAAACCCGCTCAGCAGGTGCGAGCGCAGGTATTCGAGGGCCACCCAGCCCAGGGCGAGGGTCATCAGCTGCGAGGCGCGCAGGGCCCAGGGCTGGCGTGCGTAGGTCCGGGCGGCCGAGATCCACGAATCCCAGCTGCCGGTCGGAGCCGGGGAGGTCTCCGGAGTGTCGCCCCCGGTCCAGCGAAGCCCGAGCCGGACCCAGAGGGCGGGGAACAGGGCGCAATAGGCGCTCAGGGCGATCCACCCGGCGTAGGCCCCGACGGGGAAGGGGATGTGCCGCATCCAGCGCAGCAGCACCAGGAAGTGGACGAGACCGGCCACATAGCCATAGCGGAACCCCTCGGCTCCCCGGAGGCCCACCGCTCCGAACCACAGCAGGGCCGGTGCGACCCAGGCCAACCCCGCCCAGCCCGGGGTCGGATGGGCCAGGGCGGCGGCCACGCCCGCCAGTACGGCCACCGGGTATCGCAGTGTTTCTCGGTTGATCCAGCCTCTCGTCACGCGGCCAGCCTACCCCCTGGCGCCCCGGTCCGGCGAGGATCGGTTTGGAGGGGTGCCCGTCGGGCGGGCCTCCGGGATTGGCTTTCCCGGTGATCGAGGTCACGGTCGGAGGCTCCGGGAGGCGCAGAGCCGCCCGCCGGAAACCCGATGACCGAATCCCGTGAACGACGCCTCCTGCTGCTCCTGGCCGCGGTGCAGTTCACCCATGTGCTCGATTTCATGGTGATGCTGCCGCTCGGTCCCCAGTTGATGCGGGAGTTGCGCATCGGACCGGCCGGATTCAGCGCGCTCCTGGGATGCTATTCGGTGGCCTCGGGACTGGCCGGGTTTTTCGGATCCACCTTCATCGACCGGTTCGAGCGGCGTCGCCTGCTCGTGCTGACCTACATCGGGTTCATCGTGGGCACTCTCGGGTGCGCTCTCTCGCACAGCGCGGTGGTGCTCGGCCTGGCCCGCTCGGTGTGCGGTGTCTTTGGCGGCCTTTGCGGATCCATGGTCATGACGGTGGCCTCGGATCTGGTGCCTCCGCAGCGCCGGGCCGCGGGCCTGGGATTGGTGACGACTTCCTTCTCGGTGGCGGCGGCCTTCGGGGTTCCGTTGGGTCTGGCCCTGGCCAATCGCTTCGACTGGGAGGCTCCCTTCTGGGGGGTGGCGCTGATGTCGATGATCCTGTGCGGCCTGATTTCGGTGACCTTGCCGCCCCTCAAAGAGCATCTCCACCCCGGGGCCCGGTTCGGATTCGCCCCCATCCTGGAAGTGATCCGGGATGCGAACGCGCGACGGGCCCTGGCCTTCTACGGCACCCTCGTCTTCGCCCATTTCACCATCATCCCGATGCTGGCCCCGTACCTCATCGGCAACGTCCACCTGGCCGAGTCGCGCCTGTTCCTGGTCTATCTGGTGGGCGGTCTGTTGAGTCTGTTCACCACACCCCGGATCGGGCGTCTGGCCGACGATCTGGGTCGGGTGCGCGTGTACGCGGGCCTGGTGGGCTTCGCCATCCTGATCACCCTCGGCCTCACCCACGCCCGGCCCATGCCTCTGTACTGGCTCCTGCCGCTGGGAGGATCGTTCTTCGTGTTCGCCAGCGGTCGGTTCATCCCGGCCCAGGCCATCCTCAGCCTCGCGGTGCCGCCCCGACGGCGTGGGGCGTTCCTGAGCCTGAGCAGCTGTGCCCGTGACATCATGGCCGGCCTCACCACCGCGGTGGGCGGGTGGCTCGTGGTGAAGACACCCTCGGGCGAGATCGAGGGCTACGACCGGTTGGGTTGGATCGCCGTCGCCTCCGGGGTGTTCAGTCTGTGGTTGGCGACCCGGGTGCGCGATGTGGAACACTCCGGAACGGCGTCGGCCGGGGACGTGACCGATCAGACGAAGCGGTCCAACGGGTGACCGGCCAGGAAGGCGGCGGCCTCCATGCGACGGCCGCCCTCGGGCTGGACGACCAGCAACTCCAGGGCTCCGGTGCCGCAGGCCACGACCAGACGGCCCTTGCCGGCGTCGATCCGTTCCCCGGGCCGACCCGAACCCTCGCACGGCAGGGCGGTGTGGATCTTGACCAGGCGTGCCTGGCCCCCGGCTTCGGCATGGCAGAAGGCCCCGGGCCAGGGCGTGAAAGCCCGGAGTCGACGCCAGAGTTCCACGGCGGGTCGATCCCACATCAGTCGACCGTCTTCTTTGCTGATCTTCCGGGCCAGAGACACGCCATTGGCCGGTTGGGCCCGGGGGCTGATCCGACCCTCGAGGTAGTCGGGTAGCGACCGGACCAGCAGGTCTCCTCCCAGATCGGCGAGCCGGTCGTGGAGTGTCTGGCCGGTGTCGTCATCCCGGATCGGGGTGATGGCGGTGGTGACGATGGGGCCGGTGTCGAGACCCGCGTCCATGCGCATGAGGGTCACCCCGGTCTCGGCGAGTCCGTCGGCCAGGGCCCATTGGATGGGGGCCGCACCGCGGTAGGCCGGCAGCAGCGAGGTGTGCACGTTGAGACACCCCAGGCGGGGAACATCCAGCAGGCTCTGCGGCAGGAGTTGGCCGTAGGCGGCCACCACCATCAGATCGGGTCCGAGGGTGCGAAGGCGTTCGATGAAGGCGGTGTCCCGGGCCTTGGCGGGCTGATCGACCGGGATGCCGGCCTCGAGAGCGGCCTGTTTGACGGGGGTCGGTTGGAGCGTCAGATCCCGGCCTTTGGGGCGATCGGGCTGACTGACCGCCAGGACCACCTGCCAGCGGGGGTCGGCCACCAGCCGTCGCAGCACCGTGGCGGCGAGGTCGGCGGTTCCCATGAACACCAGTCGGGGCAGCGAAGGCATCGTCGGAGAAGGATCGGTCAGTGCGACATCCGGGGCAAGCAGACCGAGGGCCGATGGCCGGGTCACCGGGCCGGACTCACCAGGGCAGTCGGTGATGCCGCCACGGGATGGGTTCCGGACTCTCCGGGTCCCAGTCGGCGGTGAGCCAACCGCCGTCCTTCAAGGCCTGCGCCCCGGTCGGTGACGGGCAGAGACGCACCCGGAAGGCCTCCCAGGCCCGGGCCCGGTGGAGGGCCGACGAGTAGCGTCGGACGGTGGAGCCGAGTCCGCGGATCGGGGGCATGCCCGCCAGCAGTCGGGCCAGCCCGGCGATGGCCGGTGAATGCAGGTGGCCGATGATCGTGGCCTCCCACCGAGGAAGCTTCGCCCGGACCTCCGGCAGGCTCTCGAGGAAGGGTAGGGCCGTGGGATCGTGGCAGAAGAGGACGATGCGCCGGTCGACTTCCACCGACGCCACCGCGGCGGCGATCTCGGCAAGCACCCGTCGGCGTTCGGCCCACCAGGCTGGAGCCTCGTCGGGCAGGAGCTCGGCCTCGAAGGCGGGCAGCGCCACGAGGGTCGAGGGCACCGAGATCAGCCGGTACCGGCCCAGGTCGCGCTGCCACCAGGCGGGGATCGACAACCGTGAGCCCAGGCGTCGCCAGCTCTCGAACCGCGGGCCACCCACACCGCCGAAGAGACTGTGCTTGCCGAGTTCGTGGTCGCCGGCCACGGCCAGCAACCGCTCTCCGTAGGCGCCCCTCAAGGCGGCCAGGCAACGCTCGGCGCTGTCGCAACAGGCATCGTCGGCGAGGCCCACGAAGGCGGAGTCGACCGAGTAGTCGCCGTTGGCGACCACGAGGTCCGGTGCGGGATTGAGGGCGATGATCCGCTCGAGCTTGTCGTTGTGCGCCAGCGGATCGGCCAGCCAGAAACCCCGGCGCCAGGCCGCGGCCAACGCCCGTTGCAGCGGATGCGGGATGGCCCGCGATTCGTAGCCGCGCCGGACCTGTTCGGCCGGCCCGGCCCAGTGGGGATCGCTGACCACCAGGAGTTTCACGACTCGGGTGCGGATCAGGGGTTGCGGATCAGGGGCCCGAGCCCCGAGGGGCCGCGTTCAGCGCACCATCCAGTCGACGATGGCCTTCTGGGTGTGGAGCCGATTCTCGGCCTCCCGGAAAATGGTGTCGGCGTGGGCTTCGAGGGTTTCCTCGGTGATCTCCTTGCCGCGATAGGCCGGCAGACAGTGCATCACCAGCGCACCGGGTTTGGCCCGACGGACCAGCGCCTCGTTGATCCGATAGCCGGCCAGGTCCTTCAGGCGCTGGGCGCCCTCGGCTTCCTTGCCCATGGAAACCCAGACATCGGTGTAGAGCACATCGGCGTCGGTGGCGGCCGCATCGAGGTCTTCGGTGCACACGATGGATCCGCCGGCCCGCCGCAGCAGTTCGGCCTCGGGTTGATAGGCCTTCGGGGCCGCGATGCGCAGTTCGAAGCCCAGACGGGCCGCGGCCCAGATCCAACTCGCCGGGACATTGCAGGCCCCGTCGCCCACGAAGGTCACCACCTTGCCCTCGATGGATTGGCCCCGCTGCTCCTCGAAAGTGAAGATGTCGGTCAGGATCTGGCAGGGATGCTCGGCGTCGGTCAGCGCGTTGACCGTCGGGATGCCGGAGAATCGGGCGAAGTCCTCGACATCCTGCTGGGCGAAGGTGCGGATCACGGCGCCATGGATCATGCGCCCGAGCACGCGGGCGGTGTCGCGGATGGGTTCGCCACGGCCGAGCTGGATGTCTCCGGCATTCAGGAACAACACCTCCGCCCCCAGTTCCCGAAGACCCACCTCGAAGCTGACGCGGGTGCGCGTGGAGCTCTTGCTGAAGATCAGCGCCCAGGTCTGGCCGGCCAGCGGGCGGTCATGCCGACCCCGGTGGTTTTTGAACGCGGGTACACGGTTCAGGATCTCCCGCATTTCCGTGCCGGACAGGGCCTCGAGGCTCAACAGGTGTTTCATCGTACGCATCGACTCCACTCGGCACCGACAGACCGGAACGAGTGGAAAGGGAATTGCCTACACCATCGCGGGGCGTCCCGTCACGTAATAATCTGGAGACGGAGTCCGCGGGGTCTCGGGCGTCCCCTGATCGGCCCGTCACCCGCTCCCGGGTCCGGGTCCGGGTCACTCGGCTTGGATCCGGTAGAAGGCCCCACCGTCCGGCGGGAGCGGATCCTGGTAGGCCTGATCCCCGGATTGGCCGCCGAGTCCGTTCGCCACCGGAGTGAACTGCCCCTCCAGACGGTCGGCCCGCAGCACCGTGTAGCGGCGACCGCTCCGGCCCTGCCAGCGCAGTTCGACGCCCAGACGCCCGCCGTCACCGACCCCTGCGGAGAACCCCTGCACCCGCAGGGGCGAGGCGGCGTCCGCAGGATCGGATCCCTGACGAAGCTCTTCGTCGGTCGCGAGGCCGTCGCCGTCCGGATCGGCGGTCGCCCCGTTCCCCAGCGTGGGGAAGTAGGCCAACTCCTGCGCGTCGACCAGACCGTTGCCATCCTGGTCTTCGGTGGCGGGGTTGAGTCGGATCACCTCGGCCTGCGAGCCGAGCGGATTGTGCAGGTGCAGCAGCAGGGCCTGGACGACGGAGGGGCCGCGGGCCACCCGCAGCGGCACGCGTTGGCCCTCGGTGAACCAGGGAGACCCCTCGATGCCCGGTTCCGCGGTGGCCACCTGCGGGGCGGCGAGGTCGAAGGCGACCCAGCCGGTGGTCTCGTTGGCGCCCTCGGTGGCCGCGCTGATGCGGTAGCGGAACGACGTGCGTCGGCCGCCGAGCCCGAGCGCGGAGGCGGGAACCGAATGGACCAGCACCGAGTTCTGGAAGAGCGCGGTGTCGCGGGATCGGGGGTCGAGCACGTTGAGCGTGCCACCTTCGATCCAATTGGTGCCTCCGGAGGTCCTCACCGCCGAGACCAGGAAATCGTTGGCGAGCGAGTCGTCGGTGATGTCATCGGCGTTGAGGTTGCCGGCGGTGGTGTTGACGACGCGCGCATCGACCGTGCCGTTGTTGTCCAGGTCGATCTCCACATCGAGCGAGGCGAAGGTGCGTTGGGGGGTGATCCACTTCCCGGCGGTGGCCAGCCCGAAGAAGACCCGTGCCGAGGCGATGTCGCCGCCCGGTTTGTCGGTGGCCGCGCCGTAGGCCAGCAGATCGGACGCGCCGTTGGGGAATCCGAGGTTGCGCGAAGGGCTGATGCCGCCGAGCTGGAACACCCCCACCAGGCCCGGGGTCTGTTGGCCGTCGCGGATCGTCGGGAGCGGCAGCAGGGCCGGCCCCGACCCGAACGGCAGTCCGACCCGCAGCGCGCCGGCATGGCTCGGGGCCAGCGGGCGGACGATGGCGTGCCACGGCACATGGATGGGCACCGGCCCGCCATGGAACCACAGCTGTCCGCTGGCTTCGGGCAGCTTCGGGCGGAAGCGGGTGCCCAGGACATCGGGGGTGGTCGGATCATCTCCTACGCCGACCGGGCCCGCCTCGAAACGGAAGGGCACCGCCACCTCCTGGCCGGCCGCGAGGGTGACCTGCTTCAGCACGGGGACCATCCGGGCGGCGCCGGCTCCCACCGTGTTGCTGGCGCTCAGGGTCAGCGTCATCGCCTGGGTTCCCTTGTTGGTCAATCGGATCCGGCGTTCTTCGGTGTAGGGGCCGGATAGTTCCAGGGCTCCCATCGAAATGGACACCTGATCGCTGGCGGAGGCGTTTCGGGCGATCAGCGGGGTGGCCAGCGCCCGGACCACGTCGACGCGGCCCGCGCCGACCCGCGACTCGGGGTAGGCCACGCCGTCGCCATTGGCCGTGCCCACGGCCGTGTTCATGAGGGCCGCCTTGATCTCCAAGGGGTTCCAGGTCGGGCGGGCCTGCCGCATCAGGGCCGCCGCCCCGGTGACGTGGGGTGCGGACATCGAGGTGCCGGTCATCGGGATGGCCTCGGTGCCGTAACCGGCCCGGGTCGAGGGGATGGCGCTGCCGGGAGCGGCCAGGTCGGGTTTGAGCCGACTGGAGTAGGCCACCGGCCCGCGCGAGCTGGAGTCGTTGACGCGGTCGGCCAGCTCCGGACGCACGGTGGCCGATCGGGGTTCGAGGGTGATGAAGAGTCCGTCGGCCAAGCGGCGTCTCAGGATCGCCCCGTCGGTGCGCGAGATCATCACACCCGGGATCCGGATGTCGGAGGTGTCGCCCGATCCCCCCATCGGGATGGGGAATCCGTCGACATTGTTCACCATCACCACCGCCACCGCGCCGGCCTGCTGGGCCGCCCGGACCTTGCTCGAGAAGAAGCAGGTGCCCCGGTCGATGAGGGCGATCTTGCCTTTGACCTCGGCCGCGTTGGAGACCCGTCCGTTGTCGCCATCCTGACAGGCGTTGAGGGGTTGGGTGGCCACGACCTGGGCGGAGATCTTGCCGGCCGAGGCGATGGGCCGCGTGAACACGCCCTCGACGGCGGCATAGTCTCCGACGACCTCCGCCGGCGCGGTGACGGCGATGGTCGACGAGGTCGAGCCGTCGTCATAGGTGTTGGCCACGGTGATGGCTTTGGCGGCCGCCCCCGGAGACCCGATGACGTAGTGGGTGTTGCCGGAGTTGCCGGCGGAGATCACCACCACGGTGCCGAGATTGGCCAGGCGGTTGATCGCGCTCGTCTGCGAGGTCTCCGCATCCGTCGCGAAGGGCGACCCGAGGGAGAGGTTCAGCACATCGACCCGATCGGCGGTGTTGCCATCACCATCGGGATCGGCCGCGGCATCCAGAGCCAGCGGCACGAGGGCCGTGTTGCCCCGGGCTCCGAAGACTTTGTACGCGATGAGGGAGGCCTCCGGGGCGACGCCGGGGCCGATCTTGAACTCGTTGGTGTAGATGCCCGGGCCGTAGGGTCCGGCGAACGGGCTGCCATCGGCCAACACCCCGAGTCCGGCCGCGATCCCGGCCACGTGGGAACCGTGTCCGTTGGCGCGGGGATCGAGGGGGTCGGCATCGGCCATGGGCGAGGTGCTTCCGAACTCCCCGCCCGCATCGTAGTTGTCGCCGGCGAAGTCCCAGCCACCGATCACCTTGGCCGTGGGGAACGAGCCCGGTTCAATGACCGAGGGGTCGTTCACCGTGTAGTCGGTCGGGTCGCCCGAGCCGCCGAACTGGGCGTGCAGATAGTCGATACCCGAATCGACGATGGCGATGCGCACCCCTTTGCCGGTGACCCCAGTCCCGGTGCCCGCGGGCAGCCACGACGAGGGGGCTCCGATGAAGGGCACGGAAGTCCGGGTATGACGTTCCAGGGGTTGGACCCGTTCCACCGAGACGACTCCGGGGAGAGCGCGCAGCGTTTCCAACGCCGCCGGTTCGGCCGTGACCAGCAGGCTGTTCAGGAGCGTGTGGGTGCCGCCGAGCACCACGGTTCCCGAGCCGGCCAGGCGTTTCTGCATCAGGGCATGCTCGCCGATCAGGGCGCGTTTCCGCGCCTTGCCCACATCGACCTGGGCCTTGGGGTTGGCTCCCGATTTGGCGGCCGTCTCACGGGCCTCGATGACGGACTCGCCCGCCAGGATGAGTTGGTAGGTGTCGGGGGCGGCCGACATCTGTGATGAGCAGCCGAGGCTGAGCCCGAGGAGGAGGAGCAGACGAAGGAGCCGGGACATGGGAAAGTGGATCGGTTGCTGGTCCTGAAGCTGGAGGTCGGGTGAGGAGTGCGCCAGCGGTTTTCCTGTTTGGGTCAACCTGAGGCCTTGGTGGGCGGACTTCCCAACCGGGCCCGGGCGGACTAGCGTCTCGGCGCCATGTTGCTGGTCATCGACAACTACGACTCGTTCACGTTCAACCTCGTCCAGTACCTCGGCGAGATGGGCGTGGAGATGCAGGTGCATCGCAATGACCAGATCCGCCTCGAAGACGCGTTGGCCTTGAAGCCCGAGCGGGTGCTCATTTCGCCGGGCCCGTGTTCACCGCGCGAAGCGGGGCTTTCGAACGACCTCATCCGCGCGTTCTCGGAGCGGCGGGTGCCTGTCCTGGGGGTCTGTCTGGGCCACCAGTGCATCTGCCACACCTTCGGGGCGACCGTGGAGGTCAACTACCGCATGATGCATGGCAAGACTTCCCCGATCTTCCACGACGGCAAGGATCTCTTCGAGGGGATGCCCAATCCCTTCAATGCCACCCGGTATCACTCGCTGGTCGCCCGTCGGGAAACCCTTCCCCCGGAACTCGTGGTGACCGCCTGGACCGAGGAGGGCGAAGTGATGGGGGTCCGGCACACCTCGTTGCCCATCTGGGGGGTCCAGTTCCATCCGGAGAGCATCCTCACGGAGAGCGGTCGGACGATTCTGGCCAATTTCCTCAAGCTCGGCCGCCCGTGATCCGCATTCCCGGGCTCGCGTCGCCCCGGCGCTCCCGCTAGGCTGAGTTCGTGAAAGCTGCCGTTCTTCGCGGAGTTCAGGAATTGTTCGTCGATACCGTCCCTCAGCCGACGCCCCACCCCGGTGAGGTGGTGGTCCGCCTGCACGCGGCCGCCTTGAATCACCGCGATGTGTGGATCAAAGGGGGGCACTACGCCGGGTTGAAGTTTCCGGTGATCCTCGGTTCCGACGGGGCGGGCACGGTGGTCGAGACCGGGGCGGGGGTCGATCCCTCGCTGGTGGATCAGGAGGTCATCATCAACCCCTCGCTTGATTGGGGACATTCGGAACGGGCGCAGGAACCCCGGTTCTCGATTCTGGGCTTGCCGCGCGACGGCACCTTCGCCGAGTTCGTGGCGATCCCGGCCACCCAGCTGGTGCCCAAGCCCTCCCACCTGTCGTGGGAAGAGGCGGCGGCGTTGCCCCTGGCCGGCCTCACCGCCTACCGCGCGCTCTTCACCCGGGCCGGCCTCAAGGCCCATGAGCGGATCCTCATCAACGGCATCGGTGCCGGCACCGCCCTCTTTGCGCTGCAGTTCGCCGCGGCCGTCGGCGCCATTCCCTGCGTGACCTCCAGTGCGCCCTGGAAACTCGAACGGGCCCATGAGCTGGGGTCCAAGGCCGGCAGCCTCTACAACCTGCCCGACTGGCATGTCGAATTCGGCAAGCACCACGGGCCGTTCGAGGTGGTGATCGACAGCGCCGCGGGCCCCGGTTTCGAGACGCTCATCGACCTCACCGCGTCGGGCGGGCGCATCGTCTTCTTCGGGGCCACTCGCGGGAATCCGCCCGAGCTGCCCACCCGCAAGCTCTTCTGGCGCCAGATCTCCCTCTTGGGCACCACCATGGGCAGCCCCGCCGATTTCGCGGCCATGGTCGACTTCGTCAAAACCCACGCCATCAAGCCCGTGATCAGCGAGGTCTTCGGTCTGGATCACATCGGTGCCGCCTTCGAACGGATGGAGCGCGGGGAACAGTTTGGCAAACTGGTGGTTCGCCTGTCGTCCGAATCCTGACCGTTCGGGCGTTCCGCAAGCGCTTCTGGCTTCATCCCGAACCAACAAACAGGCCGCGTGGCATACCACGCGGCCTGTGTCGTTTCCGAGGGAGCGTTCTGAGGAATCTCAGCCCCCGACTTCGGCGCGGGCCTCGGCGGCCAGGGCGGTGGACAGGTAGCGTTCACCGGTCGAGCAGGCGACCGTCACGATCGTCTTGCCCTTGTTCTCCGGACGCTTGGCGACCTCGATGGCGGCCCAGACGTTGGCGCCCGACGAGATGCCGGCGAGGATGCCCTCCTCCTTGGCCAAGCGACGGGCGATGGCGAAGGCGTCGTCGTTGCTCACCTGCACGGCTTCGATGATCTGGGCGTTGCCCGCGGCGTCCTTGAGCCGGAGGTTCTTCGGCACGAAACCGGCCCCGGTGCCCTGGATCTTGTGCGGGCCGGGCTTGACCGGTTCGCCGTGCAGGGTCTGCGAGATGACGGGCGAGTCCTTGGGCTCGACCGCGATGGCCGTGAAGGACGGCTTGAGGGGTTTGATGTACTCGTAGCAGCCCGTGATCGTGCCCCCCGTGCCGACCGCCGAGACGAAGATGTCGACGGCGCCGGCGGTATCTTCCCAGATCTCGGGGCCGGTGCTCGCGGTGTGGACGGCCGGATTGGCTCCGTTTTCGAACTGCTGCGGGATCCACGCGTCGGGAATCTCCTTGGCCAGCAATTCGGCCCGGGCGATGGCCCCGCGCATGCCCTCACTGCCGGGGGTCAGCACCAGCTTGGCGCCGAGCAGCGCCAGGAGTGTGCGGCGCTCCAGCGACATGGTCTCGGGCATGGTCAGGATGACCTTGTAGCCCTTGGCCGCCGCGACGAAGGCCAGCGCGATGCCGGTGTTGCCCGAGGTGGGCTCGATGATGGTGGTGCCCGGCTTCAGGATGCCCCGTTGTTCGGCGTCCTGGATCATGGCCATGCCGATACGGTCTTTCACCGATCCGAGCGGGTTGAAGAACTCGCACTTGAGCAGGATCTGCGTGGACGGATCCACACCGAAGCTGGCGGGGATGCGGTTCAGGCGGACGAGCGGCGTGCGCCCGACGGTCTCGACGATGTTGTTGTAGATGCGGCCCATAAACAGAGGATTTGGAAGCGTGAGGCCAGTGTGTCGGGGGAATCCACCGGGGCAAGTCCGGGTTTTGACCCCGGAATTCGACCGCTTCAGCGAGCAGGGTTTGCCCGGGGCCCGGGTCTGCACGATGCTCATCCCAAGCCCGACGTGAACCGCACTTTTCGTTCCATCCTGCTGGGAGTCCTGCTGCAACTCGTGCCGGCGAGGGCAGCCCAGACGCCGCCGGCTCCGTCGCCGTCGGACCTGGAGGCCTTGCTGAACGAGGGGCAGCGCTGGTGGGAGCAGCACATCGACGAGGAGGCGCTGCCACCGCTGCCGGAGCTCGATCTCCAGCAGGTCGAGCCGCTGCTCCGGCGGGTCCAGGATCGCCTGCAGGCCGAGAACCTCCTCGATCTGGCCGAATTGCGCCGCGTCGCCGAAGCCCTCCTGCCGTGGTTGGAGCGGGAGACGGCGTTGCAGCCGTACGTCCCCTGGCTGCGAGCCCGGTTGGATTATTTCAAGGCGGCCGAAACCTTCGCTCTGGCATCGCCCCCGCCGCCGGGAGTTCCGACGCCCGCGGTGCCCGGATCTCCTCTGCGACCCCGACGACCCGTGCAACCCCCGTCGGCTCCTCCGGCGGTTTCCCCCCTTCAGCCCAAGTCTTCGATGGGGCCGGTGCTTCCGGTGACCCGGCCGGCTTGGGTTCCCTCCGCGGCCCAGCAGCGGAAGGTCTGGTCCGACATCACGATCGTCGAGCCCTGGCCCGATCAGGCCCGGCGTCGGGTGCCGCAGCTCAAGCCGATCTTCCGCGAAGAAGGAGTGCCCGAGGAGTTGGTCTGGGTGGCGGAGGTGGAGTCGTCGTTCGATCCGGGGGCCCGCAGCCCGGCCGGCGCGGCGGGCCTCTATCAATTGATGCCCGAGACCGCCCGGGCTCAGGGCCTTTCGACCTTCCCCTTCGATCAGCGGTACCGTCCGGAGAAGAACGCCCGCGCCTCGGCCCGGTATCTCCGGGCGCTCCATCGCCGCTTCAAGGACTGGCCCCTGGCGCTGGCCGCCTACAATGCCGGCGAGACCCGGGTAGCGAATCTCCTCAGCCGCCACCGTGCCCGGACGTTCCACGACATCGCCCGGCACCTGCCGGCCGAGACCCAGATGTATGTGCCGCGGATCGACGCCCTCCTCCAGCGGCGCGAAGGCCGATCGCTCGCGCGGTTGCCGAGCCCCACTCGGTGAGGCTCGCGCTGCCGGAACCTCGCCACGGCCCCCACTCGATCACAGCAGGAGTCGCAGGGCCGCCACCCAGGCGAAGAGGAGGATGAAGGTGTCGAAGGTGCGCTGCGGCAGGCGGGCCACCACCGCCCGCCCCAGGAAGAGCCCGGCCACCACCAGCGGGAGCAACCGCACATTGAACGCCAGCGAGTCGAGATGGATCAGCCCCAGTTGGAGGCTGAAGGGGATCTTGAAGAGGTTGATGAACAGGAAGAACCAGGCACTGGTGCCGACGAACACATTCTTGGGCAGCGACACGGCCACCAGGTACAGGGCCATGACGGGCCCCGCGGCGTTGGCCACCATGGTCACGCCGCCGGCCAGCAGCCCGATGGTCCAGGCGAAGGACCGCGTGTGGGGCAGGTCGGCGAGCGTCTCGGGCCGCCAGTGCCGGATGAGTTGAATCACCGCCAGCGCCAGCACGATGGCCCCGATCACCGGCCGGAAGTCGGCCTGTCCCCAGAAGCGCATCACCGCCCAACCCGCGACGACTCCGATGGCCGCTGGGGGCAGCGTCCGCCGGATGTGGTGTCCATCGGCGTGGCGTCGGAAGAGCAGCACCGCACCGATGTCGCCCACCACGAGCATCGGCAGCACCACCCCGGTCGATTGAAGGCCCGGGAACAGTTGGGCGAAGATCACCACATGCAGCAGGCTCACCCCGGGTAGGCCGCTCTTGGAAACCCCGATGCCCACCGCGGCCAGACAGGCCAGAGCCCATTGTTGGAGGGTGAGGTCCTGGGACATCCGTGCGGAGAAGGGGGCCTGCGACGAGGACGGGAACTCAACGGGTATGGCGCAACCGGTCGAGGGTCTTCAGCACTCGTCCGTCGTGCAGGAGCTTCTCGGCCAGATCCCAACCCTCGCCCATGCTGCGCACCCGGGCTGCGACGAAGAGCGCCGCCGAGGCGTTGAGCAGCACCGCATCGCGTCGTGGCCCGCGGTCGGAGCCCTCCAGCAGGCGCACGAGGATCGCGGCGTTGTCGACCGCGCTGCCGCCCTCCAGGTCGGCCAGCGTGGCCGGAATCAGCGGGAAGTCCGACGCGGATCCGGAAGAGGTGCTGAACCCGCGGTCCTGATAGAACTCGGCCACATGGTTGGTCCCGAGCGTGGACAGCTCGTCGAGGGTTCCGTGGCCGGGGACTTCACCGGAGACCACCATGGCCCGTCGGAGCCCGAGGGCTTGCAAGGTCTTGGCCATGGGTTCGACCCATTCCGTCCGTGAGACCCCCAGCAACTGGGCCGTGGGTCGGGCCGGGTTGAGCAGCGGGCCGAGCCGATTGAACACCGTGCGCTGGCCCCGCTCGGCGCACAGGGCCCGCACCGGGGCGATGCCTTTGAAAGCCGGATGGAATCGCGGGGCGAACAGGAAGGCGAAGTGAGCCTCTTCGATGGCCCGGGCCGCGGCTTCAGGCGACAGGTCCACCGGGATGCCCAGTGCCTCGAGCACGTCGGCGCTGCCCGACTTGGAGGTGATGGCGCGGTTGCCGTGCTTGGCCACGGGCACCCCGGCCGCTGCGCACACCAGCGCCACCGTTGTCGAGATGTTGAAGGTGTTGAGTCGGTCGCCGCCCGTGCCGCAGACATCGAGGATCTCCCGCGACTGACGGAACGATTCGGACAGCGGCACCGCCACCGAGCGATTGCGCAGCTCGGTCGCCAGAGCGGCCACCTCGGCCGGGGTCTCGCCGCGGACGGCCCAGGCGATCAGGAAATCGGCCCGCTCGCCCAACGGATGCGCGGCGTCTCCCAGGGCGTCGACGAGTCCGGGCATCCCCTCCGGGCCCAGTTCCTGACCGGCGGCCACCGTGCGGGCAAGTTCGCTGAACATGGGGACAGGCTAATCGGCCCTCCACGGCCCGGCCAGCCTTCAGCCGGGGAAGGTTCCAAGGTGGGCGACAGAGGATGATCCGACCGGGTGGCCCTACAGCCGGCAGCTTCGATGATGAGACGGATGGCCTCTCCCAACGTGTCTCCCGAGGGAGGCGGTGAGGGATGTCAGAACCTTCAGGTCGGCCTCCATCGGCCAAGCGGTCAAAAAAGCCCGTTGACCGTGGGCGAAACTCACGCATCATCAAATCCTGATTCGTTAATACGTTCAATTCTGATAGCAACCCACCGTCTTCAACGTTCATGAGCAACCGCTTCATCTTCTCGTCCGAGTCCGTCGGCGAGGGCCATCCCGACAAGGTCGCCGACACGATCTCCGACGCCGTCCTGGACGCCTGCCTCGCGCAGGACAAGTTCAGCCGCGTCGCCTGCGAGACCTACGTGAAGTCCAACATCGCCGTGGTCGGCGGTGAGATCACCACCAAGGCCAAGCTCGACTTCGTGAAGCTCGCCCGCGAGGCCATCCGCGAGATCGGCTACGTGAACGACGACGACGTGTTCCATGCCGACAAGGTGATGGTGAACGTGTACGTGACCCAGCAGTCGCCCGACATTGCCCAGGGCGTGGATGCCAAGGCCGCCAAGGGCAAGAAGAAGGCCGAGCAGGGTGCCGGCGACCAGGGCCTGATGTTCGGCTACGCGAGCAACGAGACGCCCGAGCTCATGCCGGCGCCGATCATGTTCGCCCACCGCCTGGGCCGAAAGCTGACCCAGATCCGCAAGGCCGGTAAGGCCGCCCCGTGGCTGCGCCCCGACGCGAAGTCGCAGGTCTCGGTGGTGTATGAGAACAACCGCCCGGTGGCCATCTCCAACGTCGTGATCTCCACCCAGCACGCCGCCGATGTGGATCACGCCACCATCGAGGAGTTCTGCATCGAAGAGGTCGTCAAGAAGGTGCTGCCCAAGAACCTGCTGACCAAGGACACGCTGTTCCTCATCAATCCCACCGGCCGCTTCGTGGTGGGCGGGCCCCAGGGCGACACCGGTCTGACCGGCCGCAAGATCATCGTCGACAGCTACGGTGGGTTCGGCCGCCACGGCGGCGGTGCCTTCTCGGGCAAGGATCCCTCCAAGGTCGACCGCTCGGCCGCCTACATGGGCCGCTACGTCGCCAAGAACATCGTCGCGGCCGGCCTGGCCGATCGCGCCGAGATCCAGTTCGCCTACGCCATCGGCTATCCCGACCCCGTCAGCGTGTACGTGAACACCTTCGGCACCGCCAAGGAAGGTCTCACCGATGCCGCGATCACGGCCGCGGTCGAGGAGGTGTTCAGCTTCAAGCCGGCCGACATCGTCAGCCAGCTCAAGCTGCTGCGCCCGATCTACTCCAAGACCACCAACTACGGTCACTTCGGCAAGGACGACAAGGACCTCACCTGGGAGGCCGTCGACAAGGTCAAGGCGCTGCAGAAGGCCGTGAAATAATCCCCCCTCCGTCCCAGACATCCCCCCAAGAATCCATTCCATGGCCAAAGCCAAGAAATCCGCCGCCGCCTCCGCCCTCGCCGACGTGGCCGCCGCGCTGCCCAACCTCGGCGCCTTCGCCGCGAACACCCCGTCGGGCAAGGACTACATCGTCCGCGACATCGCCCTGGCCGACTGGGGTCGCAAGGAGATCGCCGTCGCCGAGCACGAGATGCCCGGCCTGATGTCCGTCCGGAAGAAGTATGCGAAGCAGAAGCCCCTGAAGGGGGTGCGCATTACCGGATCGCTGCACATGACCATCCAGACGGCTGTGCTCATCGAGACGCTCGTCGACCTCGGCGCCAAGGTGCGCTGGGCTTCGTGCAACATCTTCTCGACCCAAGACCACGCCGCCGCGGCCATCGCTGCGACCGGCACCCCGGTGTTCGCCTGGAAGGGCGAGACGCTTGAGGAGTACTGGGAGCTGACCCTCAAGGCCGTGCTGCACCCCGGCGACCAGGGCCCCGAGCTGGTCGTCGACGACGGCGGCGACGTGACCCTGCTCATCCACAAGGGCTATGAGCTCGAGCAGGGTGACAAGTGGGTCCACAGCAAGAGCGGCTCGCACGAGGAGCAGGTCATCAAGGACCTCCTCAAGCGCGTGGCCCAGGAGAAGCC
>JAIXXC010000202.1 GCA_027490985.1 Verrucomicrobiales bacterium | reverse complement strand
GCCCCGAAGGCGAGCGACCGAAGTTCAACGACGTGCGCACGATCGCATGCCGTGGATTGCCTCGCACCCAGGCCTCGGCCTCGACCTTCGTCTCGGCGTACACGCTCAAGGGATTCACCACGTCGTCTTCCCGATAGCCCCCCTCGGCCCCGTTGCGGCGGCCATCGAACACCAGATCGGTCGACAGGAAGACCATCGGGATCTCCGCCGCCAGTTCGGCCAACTGTCGGGTCACCACCACATTCTGAAGGCGCGCCCCGGCCGGATCGGCCTGACAGGCGGGGCTGCGGCTGCGCGCCGCACAATGGATCACCGCGGCCGGCCGCTCCTCGGAAAACAGCCGCTCCACCGCCCGGAAGTCGCTCAGATCGACCTCCGCCCGCGTCAACGGACGCGCCCACCTCACCGACCCACCGCCTTCGGGCATCGTCGAGCCGGACACCGCCACGCAGGCGTTGCCGATCAATCCGCCGGCTCCCGTCACCCACACGCAGCCGGAAATCGCCTCAGACATCGCACAACCTCACGGCCGCCTTCAGGGCCTTGATGTTCCCCGCCTTGTCGCCGGCCCGCGGAATGAATTCCTGACCCACGAAGCCGCGATAGCCCACCTCGAGCAACACCTTCATGAGGGCCGGATAATTCAACTCCTGATCGACCGCATCCAGATCACACCGGCCCGGATTGCCCGCCGTGTGCACGTGCCCGATCCACGGGGCATGCTGACGGAGTCGCCGGCTCACATCCCCGTGCATGATCTGCACGTGGTAGAGGTCGAAGAGCACCTTCACCCGTTCCGAGGACACCGCCTTGACGATGTCAACGCTCAGGTCGATGTCATCGCAGAAGTAGTCGGGATGGCCCTTCATCGGCACATCCACCCGTGAATTCAACATCTCCAGACACACCGTCACCCCGCGCTTCTCGGCATGGGCGGCCAGGGTCTTGAGCCCCTCGATCATATTGCGCACCCCGGCCTCGCGGCCGATCCCACGGGCGAATCCGGAAAAGGTGATGATGTTGGGCGCCCCGAACGCCGACGCCTCGTCGATCGCCTTCAAGCAGGCCGCCGTGCATTCGGCATGTTCTTCGCGATGGGCGAACCCCTTGCTGAACCCATGGCGGCCGAAAATCGCACATGTCAGGCCATACCGGCTCAGCATCGGAAAGTGTTCGGGCCCGAGCAACTCGAGCGACTTGAGCCCGAGCGCGACCGCCTGCTGGGCCAAGTCTTCGACGGTCAGAGGGGCGAAATTCCAGACGCAGAGGCTTTGCTGGATCGCCCCCTTCACCTTCGCGGGGACCGGTTCCTCGGCCAGCGCCGCCCCCGCCGTGGCAACGATCCCGGCGCCAACGGCCCCCTGCATGAATTCACGACGACCCATCGCTCCCGAGTTCATGCGCTGCATTCAACGCCGGCCCGCCTGCGACGCAAACACCGAAAACCGCCCTCCTGAGTCTCGCTCCCCGGCAACCCCGACAATCCGGACGGCCGCTGCTCACACGGGATCATGCAACCGCACCCCCAGTGCTCCGTCGACGGCCAGCGTCGCACCGGTCAAGAAGCCCGACTCTTCAGACGCCAGCCACACGGCGGCCCGCGCCACCTCGTCGGGCCGACCGATGCGACCGGCCGGGTGGAACCGATCCAACTCCGCGCGCGACTCCGGGCGACCCTCGAACCCCGCCTCGAGCATGGGAGTCGAAATCGCCGCCGGCGCGATCGCGTTGACCCGCACGCGCCCACCCAGGTCCACGGCCAGGGCCCGCGTCAGTCCCGCCAGAGCCGCCTTGCTGGTGGCATAGGCCACGAACCCCGGCTTGGTCTGCGTAGCGTGGATGCTCGTGATCTGCACCACCGATCCCCGAGAGCTCTCCAGCGGGCCCAGGAAACTTTGAACCAACAAGAATGGCGCGCTGACATTCACCGCCAGCGTCGACTCCCATTCCGAGGCCACCACCTCGGCTGTGCCCCCGCAGTGCTGCACGGCCGCATTGTTCACCAGCGCCGCCAGCGGTACCCCGGCCAACGCGGCCACAACCCGCTCCCGGAACCCGGTGCGCACACCGGCATCGGCGACATAACCGGCCAGACAGCACGGCACTTCCAGCACCCCCTGGGGCCACGGCGGGTTTGGCGGACAGCGATCGGGAGCATCGCTCGCCACCACCCGCCAACCCGCCGCCGCAAAAGCCGCGCACAGCGCCCGTCCGATGCCTCCCGAGGCCCCCGTGATCAACACGCCCTTCATGTTTCGGGGCGAACACTCCGACGCCGGGCCCGAAGGCGCAATCCCGCCGATTCCCATCGAACCAATGCCCAGGTCATCCCCGCCAGACCGAGCAACGTGACGAGCAGCACGCTCCAACCGGCCGCATCGTGGATCGCCTCCAACGCATCGGTGCCGTGTCGATGGGCCGTCAGCGACAAGGACAATGAGCGGCCGATATTCCCGACAACGGCCCAGCCCACCGCGCCGATCACCAACACCCATCGCAACGCGACTCGGCTCAACGCCTGATCGCCGAGGAACAACGCCATCATCAACGACGACTGGAGGCTTCGGATCCCGCTGCAGGCCTCGTCCACGCCGACGCGGCAATTCGGCAACTGGATCACGCTCCCCTGCCGCTGGGCCGGGATTCCCAGCAGATTCAGCGCCTCCACGTCCACGAGCGTCACCAACCCCTTCAACCCCAGAACGATGGGGTTCCAGAAAACGCCCGGAAGCGGCACCGCGATGAGCGCGAACCAGATCGGAAATCGGAAATGGCGCACCGTCTTGGGGCCCCACTGCTGGAGAATCACCGTGTGGATGAAGCACACGGTGCCCAGGCTCAATGCGGTGGCTGAAGCGGGCGATCGGGTCAGCGCGTGGCGGTAGAGCTCGGCCACCAGCACCAGAGGAAACCCCAAGCCGAGCCACATCCAAGATCGCCCCAACGAGGCCGGGATATCGTTGCTCGGCCGACTCTCCCAGCGATCCCACACGAGGAAACCCACCAACACCACCACCAGATACCCGAAATGGTACTCCTGCGAATCACGCCAATGGAACTGCAGGCTGTAGACCCACCATCCGACGAACACCGCCAGCGGCAGGATGCCGGCGACACCCGCCATCCGACCCGCATGGATCGGAACCGGCGAAGGGGAGTCCGCATCGGCGTTCTGATCATTCATGACGAGGCCATTCAAACAGAACCCAGTCCGCCATCGCAATGAGCGTCGATCGCCATGGGTTTGATCATTTCTACTCGGTTTCACTTTCGAACCACCATCGACGATTCCCATGGTTTGATCATGGGGTGACTCACCCCACTGCCCCACGATGGACCGCACCCAGCACCGCGGCGGGATTCGCCGATGGGGACGCAAAGGTTTCAATTGCCAATTCGAGGCGAGGAACTGTATTTTCAAATCTTCGGTCGCACGACCATGCCGGCGTGGCGAAATGGCAGACGCGATAGACTCAAAATCTGTTGCCCGGAAGGGTGTGGGGGTTCGAGTCCCTCCGCCGGCACCACTTTCAAAAAACCGCGAGAAATCGCGGTTTTTTCGTGTCCAGGCCCCCTCCCCGGTCGAACCAGCCCCCTCCCTGGCCGAAAGTAACAACGAAAGTAACAACTTGTCCGCCGACGTCCGGCGACGCCCACCAAGGTCTGAGCGGCCTGGAACCGAGGGCTGACGTACCGGGGCTGGTCCGTTCCCAGGATGCTTGCCGCCTCTTGCTGGGTGAGCTTGTGCTTCTGGATGAGTTCGCAGACGCGATAGGCCATCTGAGCTTTGACGTTGAGTTCCTGAGCGTCGGGCAGCTTCAAGTCCTCGAAGACGCACTTCCCGCCCTGGCGGACGGTTCCCAGAGTTTTCACCGGCGACCGCACCGTCTTCTCCGGCATCTGGCGCGCCGAACCACTCATCGCCATCATCGACGCCATGCTGGAGGATGCCAACGCCGACGCCCCCCGAGGGGAGGCCGCAGGGGCGAGGCACTCAACTGCTGATCCGTTCAGACTTAGCGCGCGCTCCCAGACCTTTGGCGAGAGTGTGTGACATCAATTGGGCTGAACGCCTACGAAGGTGCTGGACACAAGCATTGGAAAACCATGGACATGAATCGTGTTAAACACCTGGCCTGGGCGATGGCCGCCTGGACGATCACGGCTGCTGCCCAGACCTCTTCCACTTTTGTGCATCCGGGTGCGCTGGATTCCAGAGGCGAACTGGACTTCGTTAAGGCCAAAATTCAGGCGAAGGCCCAGCCGTGGAGAGCCGAGTTCGACCGGCTTGTGGCTTCCAGTTACGCCACTCGCACGCCACATGGGAAGACCACCCTCAATTCCAGCAACAGTGACGCCGAACTTTCGCGAGATGACGCCATCGCTTCGTACACCCAGGCGCTCCTGTGGTATTACTCAGGCAACGCGATCTATGCGAACCGCTCCATCGCGATCCTGAACTCATGGACGAATTTGCAATCCTTCACCGCCGGCTCCGATCAGGACAAGTTGCAGGCTGGCTGGATCGGCGCGGTCTTTGCCCCGGCCGCTGAAATCATGCGGGGCTATCCGGGCTGGACCACCAACGACATCACCCGCCTCCAAGCCATGTTCAAGCGGGCGTTTTATCCGCAGTTGAACAGGATGAGCACCTGGAACGGCAACGTGGATTTGACGCAAATCGACGCCATGATGGCGATTGCTGTCTTCAACGAAGACACCGTGGAGTTCAATGCGGGTCTCACCCGCCTGGCAAAACGTCTCCCCAGTTATATTTATCTCACCTCTTCGGGAACACCGCCGCCCATCGCGGGCGATGGCGGAAACGTGAAGAATTTTTGGTTCAATCCCACCCTGTGGACCGATGGCCTGACCCAAGAAACATGCCGGGACAACGGTCACCACACGCAGTTCGCGCTAGGATCGGCACTCCACGCCGCAGAAACCGCCTGGCATCAAGGGGTGGATGTGTACACGGCCAATACGCAGCGCTTCACCGAGGCGCTGGAGTTGATGGCGTCCCAGTTCCTCAGCGGCTCGATGCAAGGCACGTCCGCCAACGACGCCCCCTCCGTCAGCCGTTTCGAATCCTGGGAGGTGGGCTACAACCACTACCATCACCGCGCCGGGCTCCCCATGACGAAGACGGGGAGGCTCATCGAGAACCAAATCCGGCCCAATGCTCAACGGGCCGTCTGGAACTTGGTTCACGAAACTCTGACCCATGCCAATCTGCCGGCCAGCGTCTCGCCACTCGGAGGCGCGCTGCCACCGGTTTTGACAGGCTCGAAGATGCTAACCAATGGGGCGTACCAATGGGCGTTCACCAACAACACCAGCGCGACCTTCACCGTGCTCTCCAGCACCAACCTATCGTTGCCCCTGACCTATTGGACCGTAGTCGGCACGCCCACCAATAACGGTTCCGGCCTTTTCCTATTCACGACGGAACCGCTGACAAACGATACGAAACGATTTTACCGCGTAAAATCACCGTAATAGGGAAACGGGGTCAGGGAACGATTTCCGAATTGGACTCAACCGGAGACGGGCCGGTGGCCTTGCCTGTGCATCGTGGCAACCCGCAGCGGCAATCGTGGAACGCCGACCGACTCGGACCGCGGAGCGGTGACACGAGGGACTGGCTCGCCATCGCAAGCTCGACAGGACTGCCACGCTTGCCAGTTTCAATCAATGAGCGTGCGGATCACCTACTTCATCGATGTCATATCGTCTTGGTGTCATTGGGCCGAGCCTGCTTGGGCGGAATTGCAACGCCGCTACCAAGGCCGCGTGGAGTTCGACTGGAAGATCGCTCTGATGGACGACTCCAATTTGCCCGTGAGCCGAGCGCAGGAGGAATGGTTCTACCGCCGCAGCGGCACCATCGTGCGCTCGCCCGATATGCTGCGTGCCGAATGGATGGAGCCCGGCATCAAGGAATACTTCGCACCCAATGGTGTCGCCGTGGCTGCTCGCGACCTCGGAGCGAAAGGCGACGCCGTCCGTCTCGCATTGGCCCATGCGGCCATGCGCGAAGGCCAGCAGGTCGGGCGCTGGGACATTGCCGCCGCCGTCGGGGCCAAGGCGGCGGGCATCGACGCCGATATCCTTCTGGCCCACGCCCGAACACCGGAGTTGGAGAAAACCGTGCGCGACATGACGGCCGAGTTCGCCGCACTCCAGATTCATCAGCGCCCCGCATTTGTCATCGAAAGCGACATTGGCGACCGCGCCGTCTTCTCCGGTGTCTGGCGTGCGGAACCACTCATCGCCACCATGGATGCCATGCTGGAGGATGCCGCCGCCTACGCCTCGTGGCGCGCTCACTTCGGAGACCCACCGAAAGAGTGATCATCGGTTCGTCGAATTCAGCGGATACCACGGTGGTCGATGGCAAAATCATATTGCCACTCTCTTGGCTGAAAGGTGGGCAAAGAAAACCATCAGGCCCAGGAAGGCGAGAAACGCCGCCCGGAAAACCCCCTCTAGGCAGATCAAGGCGAACGGGGCAAACGGAAGAGTGGCAACCAACAATCCCGGACTCATTGAATTTTGACGCCCTGCGGCCACTGGGGAGCGGAGCAGACAACCGATCCGCCATCCAATCACTGGAGCGATGAGAATCAGAAGAATCGGAAAAAATCGGAACATGACCTTGGTTGCCGGCTGACGGCAGAGCAGACACAGCGTGTCCGTATCGTTAAAAGGCCGGCCCTCATTCAACAAACGGAATTGGTCGAGGTGCCCCAAGCATCAGTTCACGGTATACCGGCCGGTTGGCCACCGGTCTCGGCCGGCAGCGACTTGCCGTGAAGCCAGACGTATTCCTTCCAAGCGCCCTCGTACAAACGCACCTTGGGAAACCCGGCCACATGCTTGAGGTAGAAAAACAGCAGGCTCCCCTCCCGCGACGTGCCGCAATAGCAGATGATGTCCTTGTCAGGAGTGATACCCGCCGCCTCGAGGGCCGCCTTCGTCTGGTTGAACGGTTTGAACTTGTGGGTGTTGTCCTTCTCCATCAGCCGAGCCCAGTGAAAGCTGATGGCACCCGGGATGTGTCCCTTCCGCAGCCACACATCATCTTCGCCCCGGAACTCGTTCAATGGACGGGCATCGATGAGCACATTCCCCGGTTTGCCCACGTGCTTCTGGACATCGTTGACCGAGGCGGCGACTCCGGGCTGGCGTTTGCTCGGAAGGCGTCCCTTCGGGTTGCCGAAATAGTCCTGAGTGGTGGCAAACCCCTTCTTTTTCCACTCGGCGAGGCCGCCATCGACGATCCGGATGTTTTCGACACCAAACTTCTCCAGCACGTAGACGACCATGCTGGAACTGAGCACCTCGTCGTTGGGAAGGGCATCGCCCGTGGCGTAGACGAGGTGCATGCGGTCCTTGTCGACGCCGGCGCGGACGAGGAGCGCCCGGGTGAGATCGTCCGGAAGATACTGGACGGGCACGGCCTGATCGGTTCCGCGCAACGTGTCGAACTCGAGGTGGTGAGCCGTTGGAATATGGGCCCGGAAGTAGTCTTTGTAGCCGCCGCGTGTGTCCAGGACGATGGGTCGCTTTGATGCGTCCGGGTGGTTTACCAGCGACTGCGCATCTGAAACGGAGACCAAGGCGACGTCAGCTTGAGCCGCCATCAAGGCAAGACCCAGAGTGAGGGCGGAGACCAACAAGCGATCGTAATTACTCGATAGGTTCATAGGAGAAATCATTTTGCCGCAGCAATCCACCGCCACGTCAGCGCCGACAGGAGGGCGGCGCACGGAAGAGTGACCAACCAAGCGAGGAGCACCGGGATTGCGGTCTTCCAGTGTGCCTGCCGGGTGGTGATTCCGATGCCGAGGAGCGCGCCGACGGAAACGTGGGTCGTGGACACCGGCAATTCGTGGAGGCTGGCCGTCGTGGTCAGCACCGAGGTTGCCAAATTGGCCACAAATCCCTGCCCCGGATTCATGGCGGTGATCTTGTGGGCCAACGTATCGGCCACCTGTCGGGCGCTCAGGATGCCACCCAAGGCCATGGCCACGAGGACCAGCAGCATGGATGCCTTAACACTCAGGCCTGCCACGCCCACCATCAACGCGGCCATCTTGGCTGTGTCGTTCAGGCCCCGTGCAAAACAAACCGCACCACCGCTGAGAAAATGCAGCACATCCAGCGTGCGGTTCCGCGCTTCGGGCACCCATCGCAACGACTTCAGCGCGCGATACAGGGCACTCCCCAACGCAATCGCCAGCACCGGAGCCAGCAGCAGTGGACGAACGAAGGCTTCCCACAGTCTCTGGAAATTCACCGCCTCCGGACGTGCTCCAAGACCTGCCCCGAGCAGCCCACCGAGCAGCAAATGGGTGGTGGAAACGGGAAATCCCAGACGGGTTGCCGCGAGATTGGCCAGTCCGGCCCCTGCGGCCACGGCGAACAGGAAACGGGGCTCTGCGGCCAGTTCGCTGGGCACCAACCCCTTGCCAGTAAAAGCGGCCAACAGGGATCCCGAAGCCCAAACCGATACGAGGCAGCCCGCCGCGGTGGTCACCGTGGCCCACTTCACGGCGCCCCAGTAGCCGACCGTCCCACTCCCGAAAAGTGACGCGACCCCCTTGAAATTGGCGTTGGCACCATTGGCGTAGGCCAAAGCCAAGGCGGCAATGATGATCAGGGGTTCCAACACCTGCGATAACATTTGCACGTTAGCGCAAACGAGCAACTCTCAAGTTGGACTTGCTGCCGCAAAAAACACCCCGAACAGTCTTTCAATCCAATGCCCAGACGCGCTTCCACCTCATTCGACTGCTTGGCCGCCATGCGAGCCTTGGGGGAGCCGTCTCGGTTGCGCTTGGTCAGGCAGTTGCTCGACGGGCCCCATCCGGTCAATGACCTCTGCGACGCCTTGGACCTACAGCCCTACAATGCTTCACGACACTTGGCCGTGTTGAAGTCGGCGGGCCTCGTCGAGGTAGAGAAGGTTTCCAAGCAGCGCATTTACCGACTGGCCGAGACCTTCCGCGACAAATTGGCCAAGAACGACCGTGTGTTGGACCTCGGGTGCTGCCGGTTCGATTTCAATCAACTGCCGCGGTAAGCCGCCGGGCCGAAATTGACCTACCAAGCTCGAGTCCCTCCGCCGGCACCGCTTTCAAAAAACCGCGAGCAATCGCGGTTTTTTCGTATCCCGCCCCCCTCGCCGGCCGAAAGTAACCGCAAGAATAACACCATGTCCGTCGATGTTCGGCCCGAGACCGGATACCTGGCGGCAGAAAGCCAGACCGGCCCGCGCAGGTGGGATCCTTTCCTCTGCCGACCCCAAGGTCTCCTGGCGACCATCCCGACTGGCTCAGGGGTTTGGGTCGGGGGGGACCGCGAATCAAGACTTCCCACCAACCTCAGGGGGCGATCAATCAGGGGCTTCAACCGGGTCCGGCAAGACATCAGGCCCGACACGATCCGGCAACAGATGCGCCGGACTTCGTCTCCGAAACGCACAAAAAGCCTTGTTCCTGGTCCGCCAAAAGAATCCCTTTCGGTCGCATCTCAACATGATCTACCTACTTGGCGGCTCCGGTTACGTGGGTCGGGCCTACCAGGAAATCCTGGAACAGAAGAATGTCGCGTTTCGAAGCCTATCACGGGCCGAGCTGAACTACGCCAATCCGGCGACGCTCCTGGCCGCGCTGCGGGCTGACAAACCCACGTTCCTCATCAACGCCGCCGGCTACACCGGCAAGCCCAACGTCGATGCTTGTGAGCTCCACAAGGCCGATTGCCTCGACGGCAACGCCGTGCTTCCGGGCCGCATCGCCGAGGCCTGCGCTGCCGCCGGTGTCCCCTGGGGTCATGTGTCCTCCGGCTGCATCTATACCGGAAGCCGCGCCGACGGCTCCGGATTCACCGAGGAGGACGCTCCGAATTTCACCTTCCGTCAGGACAACTGCTCCTTCTACAGCGGCACCAAGGCCCTCGGCGAAGAGGTGCTCGCCGACGCGCCCGAGGCCTATGTCTGGCGCCTTCGCATCCCCTTCGATCATCGCGAAAACCCGAGAAATTACCTGACCAAGCTGATGAGGTACCAGCGACTGCTCGAGGCGACCAACTCCATCTCGCAGCTTCAGGAATTCGCCTCGGCCACGCTGGCCTGCTGGGAGAATCGGGTGCCCTTCGGGAAATACAATGTCACCAATCCCGGTCAGGTGACCACGCGGCAGGTCGTGGACCACATCCTTTCCAGCGGCGTGCTGAAGAAGGAATATGCGTTCTTCAAGGACGAGTCGGAGTTCATGGAGATCGCTGCCAAGACTCCGCGATCGAACTGCGTGCTGAGTTCAGCCAAACTCGCTTCGGTCGGAATCCGGATGACCGAGGTGCACGAGGCGATCGCCCGCGATCTCCGTCGCTGGCAAAGAGCGCCGGCTTGAGTGTTCCGTCCATGATCTCCGTGCCGTACCCAGTTCCATCCACCCCCAAGGGTCTCCGTCCATGAACCTCCTCGTCACCGGCGGTGCCGGCTTCATCGGTTCCAATTTCATCCGGCAGCGGCTGCTCGAGAAGGGCTCGCCCCTGACCCGGATCGTGAACCTCGACGCCCTCACCTATGCGGGAAATCCCGCGAACCTGGCCGACGTCGCCCACGACCCCCGCTACGTCTTCGTCCATGGCGACATCGGCGATACCGCCCTGGTCGCCCAGCTGCTCGGCGAACATCAGATCGACGCGGTCATCCACTTCGCCGCCGAGTCGCATGTCGACCGATCCATCGATTCGCCCGAGCCGTTCTTCCAGACCAACGTCATCGGAACGCTCCGCCTGCTGAACTGCGCGAAGCAGCACTGGTCCGGGCTTCCAGGAGCGCGAAAGGGCGCGTTCCGCTTCCTCCACGTCTCCACCGACGAGGTGTACGGTACCCTGGACGCCACCGACGCGCCGTGGAACGAGGAGCGCCCCTACGAACCCAATTCCCCGTATGCGGCCTCGAAGGCGGCCAGCGACCATCTCGTCCGGGCGTTTCAGCACACCTACGGCTTCCCGACCATCACCACCAACTGCTCCAACAACTACGGGCCGTACCACTTCCCGGAGAAGCTCATCCCCCTGATGATCCTCAACGCCCTTGAGGGCAAGCCGCTGCCGGTGTACGGCGATGGACGACAGATCCGGGATTGGCTCTATGTCGAAGACCACGCCACGGCCATCTGGCTGGCGCTGAACCATGGCCGCGAGGGAGAGACCTACAATGTCGGCGGGCTCAACGAGCGCGCCAACATCGAGATCGTGACGCGCATCTGCTCCCTCCTCGACCAGAAGTCGCCGCGGGCCGACGGTCTTTCCTACGCCTTGCAGATCACCCACGTCGCCGACCGACCCGGTCACGACCGCCGCTACGCGATCGACAGCACCAAGATCCGGCGCGAACTCGGCTGGTCGCCGAAGGAGAATTTCGACACCGGCATCG
>JAIXXC010000329.1 GCA_027490985.1 Verrucomicrobiales bacterium | reverse complement strand
GTTGCCAGAAGGCAACTAGTCGGTTCGGGAACCGTTCAAAACAACACTCCAACCCACGCATGAACACACTCACCTCCACTCCCTCCTCGGGCGCTCCCATAAACGGGTCAGCTCGGACGGATCGAAACACGCCCCGCACGATCGGTGCGCTGTTGCTCTCAGTCGCGATCCCGTTCGGCCTGCACGCTCAACAGCAGCGCCCTGCTCCGCCCGCTCAGCCCACCCCGCCGGCCAATCGAGAAATGCCGCGTCCGCCAGGCCCAGGAAACCTGCCGCCCCCCGGAGCCATGATGCCACCGCCGCGACCCGTCGCCCCCGAATTCCGATCCTGGGATGGCCGTGGCAACAATCCCGCCAACACCACCTGGGGCAGCGCCAGCACCGCCTACTTGCGCGAAACCAGCGGAGCCGCCTACGCCGATGGCGTGTCCGCGCCGGCCGGGGCCCGACGCCCCAGTGCCCGGGTCATTTCGAACGCACTCTCGGCCCAGGGCGACGCCGTCACGGCAGACCCGCGGGGGCTTTCCACCGCGATCTACGAATTCGGCCAGTTCCTCGATCACGACCTGGGATTGGCCCAATCGGGATCGGGCGAACGCTTCGACATCGCGGTCCCCAAGGGGGATGTGTACTTCGATCCCAAGGCCACCGGCACCGCGGTGATTCCTCTGACCCGCTCGGCCTCGGACCCGAGCACGGGAGCCCGTTCACCCCGTCAGCAGGTCAATGGCGTCACGGCCTTCATCGACGCCTCCCACATCTACGGAAGCTCGGCCGACCGGGCGGCTTGGTTGCGCACGTTCTCAGGCGGCCGCCTCAAGAGTCGTTCCACGGCCCTGGGCGAGCTCCTGCCCCTCAATGACGGCACGCAATCCAATGACAATCCGCTCGGACTGCCTGCGACCGCGTTGATCGTGGCGGGCGATGTGCGGGCCAATGAACAACCCGGACTCACCACGCTCCACACCGTGTTCCTTCGCGAGCACAACCTCCAGGCCGCCCGCTTGGCGACCCAGCACCCGGATTGGAACGACGAACGGCTCTATCAGGAGGCCCGGCGCTGGGTCACCGCCGAGTTCCAGAGCATCACCGTGAACGAGTTCCTGCCCGCCCTGCTCGGTCACCGGTTGCCGCCCTACAAGGGATACAACCCGCGCATCAACCCGGGCATCGGCAACACCTTCGCCACGGCCGCCTACCGCTTCGGTCACTCGCAGGTCGGGCCCGACATCGGCATCCTCAACGAAGCCTTCGTCGAGACCGACAACCTCGATCTGGCCGAGGCCTTCTTCAACCCCCAGGTCATTCCCGCGATCGGGGGCATCGACCCCATCGTGCGCTACATGGCCGCCAACCATGCCGAGTCGGTGGATACGTGGGTCGTGGATCCGCTGCGGAACTTCCTGTTCGGGCCTCCGGGCGCCGGCGGTCTGGACCTGGCCGCTCTCAACATCCAACGCGGGCGCGATCACGGCCTGGGCAGCTACAACACGGTCCGCGGTGATTTCGGACTGCCCCGCGTGCGCTCCTTCCGGCAGATCACTTCGGATCCGGAACTGGCCGCCGCTCTGCAATCGCTCTACCGCAGTGTGGACGAAGTGGATGCGTGGATCGGCCTGCTGTCCGAAGACCCCGTCCCGGGCGGCAGCGTTGGGATCACGACCGACGCGGTCATCACCGACCAGTTCCGCCGCCTGCGCGACGGCGATCGCTTCTGGTACGAGAACGCCGGGTTCGACCCTCGGGAGTTGGCGATGCTGAATCGCGTGACCCTGGGCGAGATCGTGGCCCGCAACAGCACCGTGCAAGGCCTGCAACCGTCGATCTTCTTCGTGCGCCAGCCGTGATGGGCCGCCACTGAGGAGAACTCGATTTCAACCCAGTTCCGTCAACGACGTCGCCTGAAACCCGGGCGGCGTCGTTTTTGTTGTGACCTACTCCAGCCTGAACCGGTCACCGATAGGCCGAAACCGGCTTGGGAACCACACCGAGTTCAGCGTAGTTGAATCCCGCCTCCAAAGGCTTGTAAGTGCCCACGATGTCCACGCTGCGCCGGGGATCGATGGCCGACTCCATGCCCAATCCCCAGTAGATGGCATTGATGATCAACCGGCGCAGATCCGCGCATTGAAGGTCGTGGGCGCTGCCCATGGTCGATTGGAACACCCGAGCCTGAAGGCCACCGCGCGTCTGCCAATGCTTGAACCACGCCACCGGCAACGGCTCCAACTGGGGATTCGGCGCGTCGGTGGGTTTGCGGCCCAGGAGGGGTTGGCCCCAGACGAGGGCCGTGCAACCCGCCGGCAAATGGCCGCCTTCCTTGTAGGTGCGGTACACATCGGAGTTGCCCCAGAGGTCCTTCACCCCGCGCAAAATCGGATGATCCTTCATCTCCGGCACCACGATCCCGCGGGTCGAATCGGCATGCCACTGGCCGTGATGATTCATGAAGCTCCCGCCCAGCACGTCGTTGCCCCAATCCACCTGCTTGCCGTTGATCTTGTAGGGCAACGCCCCGTGGAACCCATGGTTTCCGGTGCGCAACGAGAGGATGGGGCGACCCGAATCGATGTAGTCGACGATGAGTTCGCGCTCCTTCATCGGCAGGGTCAGCAGGCGCGGGAAGAACAGCACCAGATCGGCCTTGGCCAGCAGTTCCAAACCTGGAATGTGATGTTCGCGGAAGGGTTTCCCCTTCTCGGGATACACCGGCATCGTGGGATCCACCTCGCCCTTCTCATTCACCGCGAAGAGCACCGTGCAGTCGAAGCCATGATGCTGGCTCAGGATCTTGGCCAGCATGGGCATCGACTGCTCGCTCCGATACTCCTGATCGGCGGCCATCAAGATCACCCGCTTGCCTTTGCCCGGACCGGATTTGCCAGGATAGGCCAGCCATTGCTCCGCATCCGCGGCATGGACAACACCCAGGCAACACAGGGCCAGCACGATCCATCGATGGGCGAAGGAAACGCGAGGGCGAGGCATGCGGCTAATTCTTGGGGATTTCATTGACCGTGTAGTAGGCCTTGGTGTGGACGAGTCGACGCCCCTCTTGGGATCGGATGCCGGGCATGTCGAAATCATGGATGTGATCTTCGACCACCTGGCTGAGCGTGAGTTGCACCGAACGCCCGTCGGCCGAGGGCACGGCCTTCACGACGCGCGGGGTGGTGTGATCCACTTCCGGACTCCCATAGCCCCCGTGATACACATGGGTGTAGGTGACGATGCGGTACGAATCGACCGCGGCGGCGGTCCGAGGATCCACCGGTTGGGTGAAGGTGATGCGGAACCCGTCGTTGCGGATGTTGATCTCCTGGATCTCGAAGGGCGTGACTCCGTTCCAGTCGATGCGCTGGAGCGCGAACGGCCGTGTCCCGCGCACGGGCCATTGCCGACTGGTGGTGAACCCTCCGGCCATCAACTGGCCCTTCGGTGAAAACTCCACATTCATGATCCCCGTCGCCAACCCCTCGCGGAACGGATAACAGGCGCCCTGCCACACGCCGTTGATCTGCTCGGTGGTGGCCCGCATCACCAGGCTCAGGCTGTAGTCTCCCAGAAAAAGCTGACCGTCGAAGGGACCGAACTGGCCACCGGTCTGGTTGAGCCGGAATCCCGAGATGGACCGCCCCATCTTGATGTACGGAAACTTCACCGCGGGCGGCACCAGTTCACGCACGCGCTTCTTCTCGATGCCCATCCGGGAATCGCTCTTCGGCTCCAGCGCGGGGGCCGGGACCCCCGGGGCGAAGGGATACCAATTGTAGCTGGCCGGATGACCGAGGAATCCGCCGGGCTTGAGGTGTTTGAGCGAACAGCACCCGTTCCACGGGCCCTGGCTCTCGATGGCGAACATCACCCCTTGGGCGTTGCTCCCCACGCCACCCGGACTGCGCAAGCCGCTGCATATCGGGATCATTTTCCCGCCGGGTGTCACCTTCACGGCCCACCCGCGGAACAGGTTGTGGGACTCGTAGGAACTGCTCAGCCCCAGCGCGACCCAGATATTCCCCTCGGGATCGTGCTTCGAGCCGAAGGCGAATTCGTGGCCTTCGGCATAGCCCCAATTGTTGCTCAAGGTGTCGTAGTGGTCGGCCACACCGTCCGCATCGGCGTCGGAGATGCGGGTGACTTCGGCCCAACTCGTGGCGGTCATGGCTCCATCCTTCCACGAGAGAGAAAAAACCTCATCCTGCCCGTTGGCGAAGAGGTGGTATTCGGGGCGCGGCGGTGAATCGAAGGCCCCTCGAACGAAATAGATGTCGCCTCGACGAGTGCCCACGGCAAGGCGTCCGTCGGGCAACACTTCCAAGCCTCCCGGCTGCAAGGGCACCCCGGAGGGAATGGGGATGTCGACGATGGGATAATATTTGGCCTCCTCCTGCGCGGTGCCCCACATGGCGCCGAGGTCTTCGTCGGCCCGAAGGACGGACACGGCCGCCCACGCGGTGATCGCCCCGAGCAGGCAAGGCTTCGCCCATGATCCCCGCAACGAAGCCCGCATCGAAGCCCCCCGCGGGGCTCCTGCAAAACCCGTCTGCGATTCCGAAGAAGCGGTTACCATTGGTATTCGAGGGTGAGGGTGGATCGGCCTGGGGGAGGATTCAGGGGAATGAGGATTTCATCCGAAGGCCCACGTCGCACCCGCCCCGAATGCTCGCTGGTGATGCGCAGTCTCAGGGCGTCGGCACTGAAGCTCCGCTCCGATTGCGCCTGGAAGCGCTGCCCGACGGCCGCGCGGAACTCGAAGGGCCGTGGGGCTGAAGAGGCCGTCGAGCCCGATGGGGCCGTGAAGGTCAACGTCCGGCGGAAGTAGGCCTTGCCCTGCGCATCGAGCCGGTCTTCGAAGAAATCCTCCACAACAATCCCCTCGAAGCGGTACCGGAAGGTCGGTCGTCGCTGGGCATCGAGATGGTAGCCCAGGAACTGGTATCCGTGGTCTTGGGGAAAGAGGTGATTCGCCTTCGCCTTGCGAGGCCAGGTGGCTTCGGCGGATTCCAGACGGTGGAAGGGAATCCCGGGCGGAAAGGCGATCTGATCGGTGCCCCGCGGGTGGAAATGCCCGGCATCGACGGAGACGAACTCGCCCTTCCAAAGCAGACGCAGAGCCAGTTCGCCGGAGTCGAAGGCCAGGTTGAGTCGCTCGGGATACCCGACGCCGATCCCGCGGTAGCCCACCGGACTCTGGCCCCGGCACAACTCGGTCGTATCGCCGACTCGCAGTTCTCGGGACTGACGGGACAACCCCGCCGGCTTTTTGGCCCGGTCGCCATCGGCCAGATAAATCCACACGGCTTCGATCTGCCGAGCCGCATCGCCCTCCAACAGGTTGGTCCGCGCCGAGCGACCCTCGGGCCAGTAACTGGGCATGATGACCGTCGGGTTGAAGCGCGCCGGTTCCCGCAAATAGAGATGGAACCAGTTCTTCTGGAGACGCCGGGAAGCGGTCGCCAAATCCACCGCCCCCATCTCGCCCGATTTCTGACCGTTGAACTCGTGGCAGGCGATGCAACTGAACCCCTCACTGCCGACCAGTTCGTGCCCGACGCTGCGGAAGAGAGTGCTTTGGGTGACCGCCGGTATGGGGGCGGGTTCCAACCTGTCGATCCGGGCGAAGAGGTCCACCAGGTGCCCCACCTGCGCTTCGCCGTATTGAGGCATGCTGGCGTCGAGATACCGACGCACCCGCTGGCCGCGCAGCAGCACCTCGCGCAGGCCCTCGGGCGTGAGCTTGGCCCCGACATGATTCAAGGTCGGCGGCAACCGCCCCGAATCACCGAGATTCGGTTCGGTGCCCGTGAACAGGCCCGCACGCTCCGCCAGGACCCCGCCAACCCCCGCCCGTTCGTGGCAGGCGATGCAGTTGAAGGTGACCAGCGTCTTGTGCAGGCGTTGGGTGTCCGTCCACTCCGGGGCCGGGGCCAGCGCCAAGGCCTGGGTGATGTGCGCGCGCTGATCCGGAGAGAGGTCGTACCGAGGCCACCGACCGACCGCCTCACTCAGGCACCCCTGCCCGGACCGCAAACTGGCCCACAAAGGACCCGGTGCGGAGCGAACCTGAAGATCGTCGTGGCACTGGGCGCAGCCGCGCGTCGCGAACTCCTGCCGACCTTGGGCCGCCAGCGCCGGGTCCACCTGGAACGGTTCGAAGGGTGCGATGGGCTCGCGTGACACCGACAGCAGGGATTCGGGCAAGGGACTCCGCGCAAACCCCGGGCCCTCCATTTCGAAGGAAAACTTCGGATCATGACCGGTGTGGAAATACGTGAGCTGGATGGATCGCCATCCCGATTCCAATTCGAGCGCCACTTCCCACTCCTTCACGCCTCGACCATCACTGGGTTCCTGGACCACCAGCGAATGCCCGTCCACCGTGAGCGAACCGCCGTTCATCGTCAGGAAGAACCGGTAGTTGCCCCCCGTGGCGATGTTCATCCAACCGTCGTAGCGAATGGCCGTGTGGTGCCCGACCTCGCCGAGGCTCTTGAGAGCAAAGTCGCGGACCTGTCCGCCCCGTTCGGCCCGGACTTCCTCGCTGTTCAACCCCTCCCAGACCTGGCCGCGATACAACGTGTAGGCCAAGGCTCCGGGCACCCGCGTGCGCTGCAGCAGGTAGTGCGCGATGCGCTCCGAATCCTGAGCACTCAACCGCATGTCCGGCATCCGGCCCGAAGGACGGCTCTGATGGGGTTCCCGCAGGAAGGCCGTCAGGCTCCGGAAACTGTACTTCGACTCCAACTCCGGGAACGGAACCGAGCTCCGCGACAGAGGGCTCGGTGCCGCCCCCGCCCCCGCCCCCGCGCTCTCGGGCGGCCGGTGACAGGCCACACACCCGCGCGACACGAACAACCGTTGGCCATGACCAGCCGCCACCGCATCCGGGGGTTGGGGCGAAAACTCGTTCTTCCGGAGCGAGAGCAGGAAGTGGGTGAGGGCCCGGGCCGTGTGGCGGCGTTCCTCGGGGTCGAGGGCCGCCAGCACGTCGGGCATGGTGGTGCCCGGCAGCGTTTCGTGCGGAGCGGCGATGAATCGCTCCAGGTAGGCGGGGTTCACCCGAGAGCCGACCGCGGAGAGTCGCGGCGCCTGTTTGGATCGCGCCTTCAGCGACCCCTCGCTCGCATGACAGGCCACGCAATTCAGCTCCTCGATGAGCACCTGCCCGCGCAGTTCTGGTTCAAGCGTCCCGGTGACCAGGCCCGGGATGATGGGTTCGGCCCAGACCCCGAGCATCAGCACCCACCCCGCGAGCAGTAGGACCCAACGTCCCCAGCCTGGGCTCGGAGACTCTCCGCGCATTCCGAACGTCCGCTGAGCTCGCATGGCCCAAAGTCAGAGAGAACATCGAGCCGATGTCACCCGTAAATCGC
>JAIXXC010000344.1 GCA_027490985.1 Verrucomicrobiales bacterium | reverse complement strand
CGCCTGCGGATCGCGCCGTGGGTGATCCTGCCGATGTCGGTCAGAAGTGTCTTGATTTCGAGCATGCGCTTGGTGCTTCCCCCTGGTCCGCCGATGTGGTCTTGGCCTTGAAATCCGGGTTGCGCGACGCCGTTCAGGAGCCCGTCGGGTTCACGAGCCGCTTCTGGAGTGCCGGGACCGAGATCCTCAGGATCCTCGCCGCGGCCAGGACGTCGTGGTCGCAATGGTCCATCACCCTCCGGATGTGCTCGGCCTCCACCTCGGCCAGCGATTGGAACACCTCGCCCGCAACGGCATCGCCACCGGCCCGATCGTCTCGTCCCCCGGGTGACTGGAGGCCCCGAGGCTTCGGCCCGCCGCCTCGGGCCGCCGACACCAGCGGCAATTCCCCCAGCGGCGAGCCGCGCGTGGACTCCCGACCCGGAGGCACTCCTTGCGGTTGGAGTCTCCGGACCGCGGGTTTCTCGGAAAACTGGCTCCGGAAGGCGCTCAGGCTTCCGAGTCCCACCGGGCCGTCACCGCTGGCGACAACCCCCCGCTCGATCATGTTCTGCAGCTCACGGATGTTCCCGGGCCAGGAATGCTGCTTCAACCAGTCCATGGCCTCCCGGGTGAACCCGAGGATCGGCTTGCTGTGCTTGCGGCAGAACTCCTCCAGGAACCACTCGGCCAGAATGGGAACATCCGAGAGGCGGTCCCGCAACGGAGGCATGTAGACCGGAACCACATTGAGACGGAAGAAGAGATCTTCACGGAACTCGCCCCGCTCGACCGACTCCTCGAGATTGCGATTGGTGGTCGCGACGATCCGCACGTCCACGGGCAAGGTTTCATTGCCCCCCACCCGCTCGTACTCCCGCTCCTGGATCACCCGCAGCAGCTTCGACTGCACGGCCAGGGAGACTTCGCTGACCTCGTCGAGCAGGAGCGTCCCGCCATTGGCCATACCGAAGCGCCCCTCGCGCCGGATGATGGCCCCGGTGAACGCGCCGCGTTCATGCCCGAACAATTCGCTCTCCACCAGCGACTCCGGCAGGGCCGCGCAGTTGAGCTTCACGAAGGGCCCTGCCGACCGCGTGCTCTGCTGGTGGAGCGCCCGGGCGACCAGTTCCTTGCCCGTGCCGCTCTCGCCCTGAATCAACACCGTGGTCTGGGTCGGGGCGATCCTGCGGATGTATTCCCGAAGATGCTGGGTGGCCGGAGAACGCCCCAGGATCTGCACCCCGTTGGGAATGCCGGCGGAGGGTGCCCGACGGGGTTCCTGCCGTGCGGGAACCACCGGTGACTGAGGGACCACCGGAGGGAGGCTTGAAACGCCTCCGGCCGAGAGGAATTTGCGGGCACGGTCGAAGAAGTCGCGAAGATCCCGCTCCGCGAACGGCCGCACCACGATCTCGTGGGCCCCGGCCATCCGGTGCAGCTGGCTGGATTCGCTGTTTTCCTTGTCGAGGATGCTGACGATGTAGGGCGTTTCCATCCGTGCGGCCAGCTCACGGATCAACGATGTGGACACCCCATCGGGAAGAGTCTCGCCCAACAGCAACAACTGGAAGCGGTCGGCCTCCAGATATTCCCACGCGGCGGCGAGCGAATTGGCCTCGGCCACGGCCACGCCCCGGGGGCGCAGAACCCGCCCCACCGTCTGGCGGATCAAGTCGGAACGATCCACCACCAGAACCCGTTCGATGACCTTCACCGCCCCGCCTCCCCCGATCGCAGGCCGTAGGCGGATCGGATCCTCTGCGGACTGCGGGTCGCGCTGCTGGGGACCAGGTCCCCGGGAATCAGTTGGTGTTGAAGCATCCACTGCTCATTGCGCCGATCCTGTCGGACGGAACGCTGAATCAGATCGAGCGTCGCCTGCAACACGGGGCGGAGGCGATCAGGAAATGGAACGGGCACGACCGATTTCAAGGCGGCTTGAGTCTTCGCCAGTTCGCGGAGCAGTTCGCGACGGCGACGACTGATCTCCCCCACCGGAGGCTGGGTTCCCGCCTCCAACAGCCGGCCCTCCTCTTCAGAGAGATCGAACAAGCGGAGACAGACCTGATGGTAGGCGTCCAGGGCGCTCTCGAACGGGGTTGGCATGCGAGCGATCAAGGTTGGGTCGGCGGGGTTCCCCCCCGGTTCGAGGTCTGCGACGCGGTCTTGAGCACCGAGATCCTCAAAGCGGCCATGTTCCGCAGGATCTGCACCGGCACGCCGTTGGTGTTGGTCGCGGAGGGCATGGGAGCCTCGACAATCGACTGATAGGTCTTGATGGCCTCGGTCGTCTGACCCAGGCGTTCCTCGCAGAGACCGACCTGATACTGGAAGGCTTGTTGGGCCTGGAGATCGGCGTTGGATCGGGCCAGCGCCCGATACAGGGCCAACGACGAAGGATAATCGCCCTCGAGGTAGAACTGGTTGGCCAACTCATTGCCCACGCGAAGCTTCCACGGCAACCATCGGGCCAGGCGTTCGGGGGGAGCCAGGTCCACCGCCTCGAGCAGCAACTGGAATTGCTCGAGGGCCGCATCGCGCTTCTTCTGCTGCTTGAGGGCGTGGGCCAGGAAATACCTCGCCTCCGGAATGTAGTCGGAATCGGGGAACTCCTCGAGAAACGCCAGGGCCTGCATCTCGAGCACCCCGTCGGTGGCCGATTCCTTGAGAGACCTCAACCGCTTGATGCGCACCGTCTCGACCTCCAATTCCTCGGATTTGGTCTGAAGCATGCGGCCATAGAGTTCAGCCGCCTCGGCGTGTCGCCCCATCTCGGCGCAGGTGTCGGCGATGGCCGACTGGGCCATGAGCACCAGGCGCCGGGAATAGGCGAGGTTGCGCCCCTCGATCCTCGGCACCGACCGCAGCACCAGGTAGAACTTCTCGATCGCCTCCTCCCGGAGGTCCAATCGCCGCAACAAGTATCCCTGACGCAACAGGACCTCGGGGACCGCGGCATCCCGGGAGTAGCGCTCCACGTATTCGGCGAGCAATTGGAGAGCCCGTTCGAGATGCCCGCCACTCTTGTCCTTCTCGGCGGCCAACTCGCGTTGGTGGGCCAGTTCCAACAACGTCAACTTGCGGGTGTCCTCCTTGATCCGTTCGGAGGCATCCGAATTGAGCACCGACTCGACGGTTCGGCCGAACTCCTCCAGGTAATTGGTCTGGGTCACCAAGCCCCGCAGCCTCTGAAAGCGGGCCTCGGCCCCGCGATTTTGATCCACCAGATAGCCGATGTTGGTCTTGAACTGCAGGTTGTCGGTGGGCAGCCCACCCAACCGGGGATCGAGGCCGAACTCCACCTTGGCGGTCTTGGCCGGTTCGGTGTGCCCCGGCGGGTGAGACGCTTCGTCATCCCCCAGGACCATCAGAGGCAATGCGAGCGCGACCCAGAGGCCATGGAGTGTCTTAACGCAATTCATAGGTGGCTTTCGCTGTGCCCTTGGCCGGTGCCTCCCCTGCCGAAACCCGCAACGGCAGGATCACGTTCACCGGCACCCCGGAGGTGCCGCTCATCCCGCCCACACCGTTGGTGATCGCCACGTTGGCGAAGAAATACCGGAGGAGTTGGCGGGACTTGTCGGGGTCTCCGGCCCAACCGGCGGGCGACGGATCGACCGGGGGCGAAACGATCGGAGGCATCTGAAGGCCGACGGGATCGCCCGTTTCGGCCCGGACCGTGAAATTGGTCCGATGCATGGCCGAGGTGGTCTTCAATTCCGAGAGGAACTCCGCCGTGAATTGAGGCTCGGGGATGTAGGTCTGGGGCAACGGGGCCAACGGGGGCACCGGAGGCTTGGGAGGGGCCTCCAATCGGATCCTG
>JAIXXC010000213.1 GCA_027490985.1 Verrucomicrobiales bacterium | reverse complement strand
TGGGAAGAAACCCCGTTCCGCACGCCGGAACGGGGTTTTTTGATTCCCACCCCACCCGACTTCAGGGCCGAATTCAGGACACCACGACAGCGACCTCATTCATGAAGCCAAAGCAGATCGAAATCTACGACACCACGCTCCGGGATGGTTCCCAGGGCGAGGGCATCAATTTCTCGCTCGCCGACAAGCTGCGGATCGCCGAGCGGCTCGATCAGTTCGGGGTCCATTACATCGAGGGCGGTTGGCCGGGTTCCAATCCGAAGGACCTCGAGTTCTTCAAGCAGGCCGCGCGCCGCAAGTGGAAGAACGCGCGCATCGCCAGCTTCGGCTTCACCCGCCGCAAGGGCGTGGCGGTCGAGAACGATGAGCAGATCCGCATGCTGCTCGATGCCGAGACGCCGGTGATCACCATCGTGGGCAAGACCTGGCTGCTGCACGTCACCGAGGTGCTGCGCGCCAAGGCCGAGGAGAACCTCGGGATGATCGGCGACACGATCCGCTTCCTGAAAGACCACGGAAAAACCGTAGTGTATGACGCTGAACACAGCTTCGACGGCTTCAAGGATCAGCCCGACTACGCGCTGGCCACCTGGCAGGCCGCCGAGCAGGCCGGGGCCGATGTCATCTGCCTGTGCGACACCAACGGCGGCTGCCTGCCGTCGGAAATCGCCCGCATCACCGCCTTCGCCAAGGGCAAGCTCACCACCCCCATCGGCATCCACACGCACAATGACTGCGGGCTGGGTGTGGCCAACGGCATCGCCGCTCTCGAGGCCGGCGCGACCCAGATCCAGGGCGTGATCAACGGCTACGGCGAGCGCACCGGCAATTGCAACCTCACCAGCGTGATCCCCATCGTGCAGTTCAAGATGGGCCTGCGCGGCGTGCCGGCCAAGTCGCTGCCCAAGCTCAAGGAGTTGTCCGAGTTCGTGGACGGCATCGCCAACATGCGCCACGACCCGCGCCAACCGTGGGTCGGCCAGACGGCCTTCGCCCACAAGGGGGGCATCCACGTGCACGCCATCGAGCGCGTGGCCCGCAGCTACGAGCACATCACGCCGGAGTCGGTGGGCAATCATCGTCGCGTGCTCGTCAGCGACATGTCGGGCCGCACCAACATCCTGGTGAAGGCCGCCGAACTGGGCTTCAAGCTCGACTCCCATCAGCCCGAAACCCAGGCCATCACCGCCAAGATCAAGGAGCGCGAAAACGCCGGGTACGAATACGAGGCGGCCGAGGCTTCGCTGGCGCTGCTGATCCGCGGCGTCCTCGACCACAATCCGGAACTGCTCTTCACGGTCGACGGTTACCATGTGTCGATGCGCGGCAACGGCCCGCAGTCGGTGTGCGAGGCCACGGTCAAGGTGCGGGTGGGAGATCAGGTGCACCACACGGTGGCCGAGGGCGATGGTCCGGTGAACGCGCTGGACGGGGCTCTGCGGTCGGCGCTGGCCAAGTCGTTCCCCAAGATCCGCTCGCTGTCGCTCACCGACTACAAGGTGCGCATCCTCGACGGCGTGGCGGGCACCGGGGCCAAGACCCGCGTGCTCATCCAGAGCACCGACGGCAAGCGCGAGTGGGGCACCGTCGGTGTCAGCGAAAACATCATCACCGCGTCGCTCGAGGCGCTGGTGGATTCGATGGAGTACGCCCTCCTCAAGAAATAGCCTCCGGGCCAGAGCCTGTGTTTGCCAAAGCCGGTCTGGCGGCATAGCAATGGGTGCAGGCACTCTCTGATCGGAGTGCCGATGCCGGTATCGGGCGCGTGGTGGAATTGGCAGACACGATGGACTTAGGATCCATTGGCGAAAGCCGTGCAGGTTCAAGTCCTGTCGCGCCCACCATCGCCGGCATCAGACCGGCCCCCGGCCCCATCGACACCCTTCCAGCACCAGCACCACGGATGAACGCCCACGGGAACCCGAAACGTCGACGCTCTTCCGTTTCATTCGGCGAGGCTTCGGTGGCCACGCTGAGCCTGCTTCTGGCCGGATGCAGCCCCTCGGGAGAACGGGCCTTGATCGAGGGCGACCACCTGCTCCAGACCGGCAAGGCGACCGAGGCCATCCCGCTGCTGGAGCGGGCCGTGCAAGATCTTCCGCAGAATGCGCCCGCCCTGAATCACCTGGGCCTGGCCTACCACGCCACGGGTAAGACCAATGAAGCGCGCCGGGCCTATCTGAGAGCGCTGGAGGTCGACCGCAACCGCATCGAAGCCGCCTACAACCTGGCCATCACCCATCTCGAGCGGGGCGAACTGCTCGAAGCCGAAAAGGGACTGCGGGCCTACCTGTTCGCCCACCCGGGTGACCCCGCCGTCTGGAGCCTGCTGGCCAATCTGCAATTTCAAGCCGGCCGGTGGGACGATGCCGAGCGCTCGTTCGCGGCCATCCAACCGCCCCAGGCCATGGGGGCCGACGGTTGGAATACGCGGGGTCTCCTCAGCCTGCGCAAACGGCGTTTCTCCGAGGCCGTCAAGTGCCTGCAATACGCGCTGGTGCTCGATCCGACCGCGACCACGCCGCTGTTCAACCTGGGGGTGACCCATCAACTCCAGGGCGATCGACGGAGTGCCGCCGCCTACTACCGCCGCTGGCTGGCTTCGGCTCCGCCCAACTCCCAGAGCGCGGCCGTGCAGGAGCTGATCCGCCAGTGGGAGGCTCCGCCGACGCCCCCCGCAGGCTTGGCTGTCACCAATGGCCCGGTGATTCCGCCGCAGGTCCCGCAGAAGAGCCTCCGACCGTCGTCACCGACCTCGCCCCCCGCACCGAGCGCGCCGGCACCGCGGACCAATGCCGTGGCCGAAGCCACCCGCCCTCCGGCGCCGACGACGACGACCGTGCCGCAGCCTCCGACACGCACCCCCGAGACACCGCCGCCCGCGCCGGTCGCTCCGCCTCAACTCACCCCACCACCTCCGCTCCAGGTGGTGAACGTCCAAGAAGACCCTCCGCTGCGTCCGGCCCAGGATGAACCTGCGGTCAAACCCGCCCCGCAGCCGACCCCGACCGCAGCCCCGGCCGCAGGGGTAACCGCACCGGCGCAGGCCAAGCCGACCCAACAGCCCCAACAACCCGAGGCCTCGGCCGCTTCGACCACCCCGCCTCCCGAAGCCAACGACGGATCCACTGCGGCCAAGCGCTCGCTCTGGCAACGCGTGACCCCGGGTAAATGGGCCAACCCCGTGCAATGGTTCCGCAAGGAGTCGGGCACCAACACGCAAGAGCCCACCAGCGTCAAACCCGCCGGCGTCAAACCTGCCGCCCCGGCCCCTGCTCCGGCCCCGGCCCCAAGCACGTCTCCAGCCCCTGGGCCGGTTTCTCCCTCGCCCAAGAAGGCCACCCCGCTTTCAGCCCCCGCCGCGGTCATTCCCCAACCCGCGCCCCGGGCCGAGATCGCTCGCCCGGTGCGCGTCGCCCGCCCCACCCCGCCCCGCTATGTGCGCCGCGCCGTGGGCCCCCTGCCGGCCGGCAATCGGGCCGCCGCCGAATCGGTCTTCCAGCAGGCCACTGCGGCCCACCAACGTCGGGATCTGGTGAGCGCGGCCGCCCAGTACCGACGGGCCACCGAGTTGGATCCGTCATTCCATGAGGCCTTCCACAACCTCGCTCTCGTGGCGATCGATCAGGGCGACCTGAACCTGGCCCTGCTGGCCTGCGAGCAAGCCCTTCTGGTCAAACCTTCCGACGCCGAAACCCGCCGCAACTTCGCCGTCGCCCTCAAGCAGTCCGGCCATCCCCAGGACGCCGCCGAACAGATCGAGCTGTTCCTGGCGGCCAAGCCCAGCGACACCGCATTCCACCTGGCCGCCGCAGGCCTCTATGCCGGAGAACTCGACGACCCGGCCAAGGCGCGGACCCACTACGAATCGGTGCTGGCCCTCGAGCCCAGTCATCCTCAGGCGGCGGCCATCCGCGGGTGGCTGGCGTCGCATCCCCGATAGCCCCCGGCCCACCGGGCTCCTGAACACCGCACCGCCGTGCCCCCTGACTCCGTCCCGCCCCAGATCCCGGTGCCCCCGCCCCTGAGCGGCGAGGAACGCCAGGCTCGCGGCAAGTTCCACTGCCCGGCCTGCGGGGCTGAAACCACGTGGGATCCCGCCTCCAAGACCCTGGTGTGCGCCTACTGCGCCACACCGGCCAGTCATCCCCCGGAGACGCTGGTCCAAGACCAACCCATCCGCGAACACGACTTGGCCGAGGCTCTCGAGCAACTGCCCGATTCGGCGCGAGGCTGGGGCGCCAAGGCGGCTTCGGTGCGCTGCCAGAGCTGCAATGCCATCTCGGTCTTCGAAGCCGAACAGGCCGGAAAACGGTGTGATTTTTGCGGATCCTCCGCGTTGGTGCCGTATCAGGAACTCCAGCAATCCATCCGCCCCGAGAGCCTGCTCCCGCTGCGCATCAGCGAGACGGAGATCCGGGACCGCATCCGGAAGTGGTATGCCAAACGCTGGTTCGCTCCGTCGAACCTCGGCCAGAAGGCGCTCACCGACACCGTCCACGGCGTGTACCTGCCGTATTGGACCTTCGACGCGCACGCGGCCGCCCAGTGGACGGCCCTGAGCGGCTACTATTATTACACGACCGAGTCGTACACCGACTCCAATGGCCGCACCCAGACTCGTCAGGTCCGCCATACGCGCTGGGTCCCGAGCTCGGGCTCGCTGACCCACTTCTTCGACGATGAATTGGTGCCGGGATCAAAAGGCGTGGACTCGGATCTCCTGAACAAGATCGAGCCGTTCCCCACCGCTGAACTGGTGCCGTATCACGACGGCTTCGTCGCCGGATGGACCGTGGAACGCTATCAGATCGACCTGGTCGGCGCGGCCACCGCCTCGCGCCAGAGCATGGCCGATCAGGTGCGATCGCTGTGCGCGGCCCAGGTCCCCGGAGACACGCACATGAACCTTCAGGTCTCGATCCGGTGGAGCGGCCAGACCTTCAAGCACATCCTCGTGCCCGTCTGGCTGCTGGCCTACGACTACGGCCGCAAGCGCTATCAGGTGGTGATCAACGGCTACACCGGAGCGATCGCCGGCGGACGCCCCTACAGCTTCCTGAAGATCTTCTTCACGGTGCTGGCGGTGGTGATCTTCATGGCGGCCGTGGCTTGGTTCGCTGAAAACCAGCGCTCCCATTGACGGCCGTGATCGGTGGCGATCGGTCGCGATCGGTGGCGGTTCAGCGCTTGGGCATCACCCCGGCCAACAACGCCCCGGCCAAGGTGAAGGCCGTCCACGCCGAAGCCGGGATGTAGAGCCCGAACTCGGCCAGGCCATGGGTGAACCATCCGAGCAAGCCGATGAACACGGCCAACTCCAGACGCCGGCGGTCCGCCTCGGGCCACGTCTTCCATCCTCCTGCTGCCGCCTGCGAGAGCGACGGGGACGTCTCGTCGAGGCCTGCGGCTCGGGTGACCCTGCGGCCCAAAGTCCACAGCAGGGCTCCGATCCAGGCGGTGTACACCGCAAACCCCGGCCATCCCGAATCGGTGGCCTGTTCCAAAAAATCGTTGTGCACCAACCGGGCCATCTCCGACTCCGGGGCCTTGAGGCGTGCATAGGGCCTCTGGAAGGTGCCCGGACCACTGCCCCACAGCGGGTGCTCGCGGGTGTTCTGGAGGGCCGCCTTCCAATAATCGGCCCGAGCCACCGCACTGGTCGCGCCCTTGGCGAAATAGCCGGCGAAGCGGAGCCCGAAGAGCCCCAGTCCTCCGGCCAGCAACAGGGCCACCAGCGCGGCCTTGTGACGGGCCGAACCGGGCCTGATCAACAGCGTCACGGCTCCGACTCCGAGAGCCACCAGCCAGCCCGCCTTGGAACCGGTCCAATACAAGACCAGCAACCCGAGCCCGCCGAAGCAGCCCCACACCAGCCGACGAACCGACTGCTTGAGGGTCGCGGTGACCGTCGCGAGCACGGCCAACGACGCGGGCAACAGCAGCAGGATCAGCCCGGCCAGGGCGTTGGGATACACCATCGTCCCGTTCACCCGGGCCCGCCGCATCTTGTCGAGGATGGCCGGGTTGGCGATGTCCACGCCGTTGGTGTGGATGATGAGGAGATTGGCCTTCATCTCCGCCAACGCCGATGCGGGAAAATTGGTCCAACCCGTGGCCTGGCCTTCGAGCAGCACGGTGTAATCCTGCCGCAGTTCGAAGAGGTGCTGCTGGGCGGCCTTGTTGAGGCAGATTCCGAACCCCGCGATGAGTCCCACCCACAGCCAACCGCTGCGCAAGGCGGGCCCGAGCACCAGAAACCCGAGTCCGTAGCAGGCCAGACATCCGGCCAATTGAGGGAGCGTCAGCCCGGTGAGCACCGGGTCGACCGATCGCCCCGCCGCCAACGACTGCCACGCCATCCAGATCCCCGGCAGGATGAGCAGCAAGGCCGGAATGCGGCGCCCCCGGAGGGCCTCCATGGGTTTGGAGGTCATCACCCCGATCACCGCCAACACCATGAGCACCGGAGCGGCCAACCGGGACGGCCACGGCTGCTGGAGCCACTCCGCTCCATCGCGCGGCAGGGGGATCTGCCCATCGAGAATGACCGGATTGCCCCACTTGAGGATGCAGAGCCCGAGGAACGCGCCGAAGACCAACGCGAAGAACCGCAGGGATTCGGGGCTGGCCGAACGGGTTGAGGAACCGGAGGCGCTCACAAGGTCAACCTCAACAGCCCGACTTCGAGGGCCAGGGCCTCCTGGACGTTGGTATGGAGGAGGCGCTGGGTGTTCTCCCAGCTCTCCAGATTGTTCTGGGCCTGCTCGAGCTTGAGCCGTGCGGCAACCGCCTCCGTGGCCGATTCGAGCGTGGGGAACAACGCCCCCTGCCCCGGAACGCCGCAGACCCTCAGCCAGACATCGCGCAACCAGGCCTGCAGGCCCGCCAGGTATTCTCCGCGACGACGGCGGTACTCGGCCTCGATGGCGGCCGTGAGGGCGTCTTCCCACTGTTCTTTCTGCGCGGGCGTGGCATCCGGATATTTGGCCAGAGGCGACGCCGCCGTGAGCTGCTCTTCGATCGCCTCGCGGGCGGCCGCCAGCGATTCGAGCAGGGTTCCCAGCAACTGATAGCGGGCCAGCACTCCGGTGGAACCGGGAGCCGCCTTCCGGGCGAAGTCGGTGATCCAGCGCCCCACCTCGTCGCCCACGCGGAACGGACGAATCCCGAAGCTCACCCGCTGGCAACGCGAGAGGATGGTCTCGAGCAGGCGGCTCGGCTCGGTGGTGAGGAGGATCAACACCGAACCGGGCGGCGGTTCTTCGAGGGTCTTGAGGAAGATGTTGGCCGCGGCCGTGTTCATCCGGTCGGCGCCCGCGAAGACCACGATCTTGTGGAAGCCCTGCATGGGCTTGAGGGTGATCGTGCGGACGATTTCCCGGGTCTGGTCGGCGCTGATCTGGCGCGATTTGTTCTCGGGCCTCACCCAGGTGACATCGGCGTGGTTGCGGGCGGCGATGCGCTGGCAGTTGGGGCACTGGCCGCACGGGGCCATGGGGGTTCCGCCCGGAGAGCGCTCCGGGGGAGCCGAGCAATTCAGGGTCTGGGCCAACGCCTCGGCCCCGGACTCGAGCGAATCGAGATCGTCGCCGATGAACAGGTACCCATGGGCCAAGCGGTCCCGCGACAGGCTTCGCCGCAGGAGTTCCCAGGCTTTGGATGAGGCGAGATCCGGATCCATGGACACTCGGTGAGTGGGTCGGCCCGAGGCCGGCTACTTCTTGGCCATCTCCTTGGCCCAACTGTCCTTGAGACCCAGGGTCCGGTTGAAAATCAGGGGCACCGAAGCCGGAGCCACGCCGGTGGGCGAGTACGGCACATCGAGCGTGAAATATCCCACGCGCTCGAACTGGAATCGGTCGCTCTGGCGGGCTTCGGCCAGCGAAGGTTCGAGCAGGGCCGTGACCGTGAGCGCACTCTCGGGGTTGAGGACCGACTTGAAATCCCGCCCCTCGGCTTCGGGTGCCTCTTCGGTGAACAACCGGTCGTACAGGCGCACCTCGGCCCGGATGGCGTGGGCGGCACTCACCCAGTGGATGGTTCCCTTGACCTTCTTGGCGGCGTTGGCTCCGCCACTGCGGGTCTCGAGGTCGGCGGTGCAGCGCAGTTCGACCACCGCACCGGTGGCATCCTTGATCACCTCATCGCACCGGATGATGCAGGCGTACTTGAGTCGAACCTCACCGCCCGGACGCAGCCGGAAATACTTCGGCGGCGGCACTTCCATGAAGTCGTCGGAGTCGATCCAGAGCTCCCGCGTGAAGGCGATCTTGCGCGTGCCCAACTCGGGCTGGGACGGGTTGTTCACCGCGTCGAACCAGTGGGTCTCCCCTTCGGCAATGTTGGTCAACACCACCTTGATGGGTCGAAGCACGGCCAGGCGGCGCAAGGCCACCAGGTTCAGGTCGTCGCGGATGCACCCCTCGAACACGGACACCTCGGTGAGGCCGTTGTACTTGGTAACGCCGATGGCCGCGGCAAAGGCGCGCAACGCCTCGGGCCGAACGCCCCGACGGCGCAGACCGCTCAAGGTCGGCATCCGCGGATCATCCCAGCCGGTCACCAGGCCCTCTTCGACGAGCTGCAGCAACTTGCGCTTGCTCATCACCGTGTAGCCCAGGCTCAACCGAGCGAACTCGATCTGGCGGGGCAGCGTGCGCGGCAGGTCCAACGATTGGAGCACCCAGTCGTAGAAGGGCCGATGGATCTCGAACTCCAGCGTGCAAATCGAGTGGGTGATGCCCTCCAGATAATCGCTGATCGGATGGGCATAATCGTACATCGGGTACAGGCACCAGCGGTCGCCGGTCCGGTGGTGCGTGGCGTGGCGGATGCGGTACAGGGCCGGGTCCCGCAAATGAATGTTCGGCGACGCCATGTCGATGCGCGACCGCAGCGTGCGGGTGCCGTCCGGGAACTCGCCCTGCCGCATGCGCTCGAACAAATCCAGGTTCTCCTCCACGGAGCGGTCCCGCCACGGGCTGGGCTTGCCAGGGCGTTCAGGCACGCCGCGGTACTCGGACATTTGTTCCGGAGTCAGGTCGCACACATAGGCCTTGCCTCGGCGGATGAGTTCCACCGCGAAGGCCAGCATCTGCTCGAAATAATCGGAGGCGAAAAACGGCTCGAGCGAACGGCCGGAGGCCTCCGAAGGCAGCACCGCGGTGCCGCTGACATCCCCAGGGACCTTGCGGCCCAGGCGGTCGTCGGCCCATCCGCGGATCAACCAATCCACATCGGCCTGGATCGACTCGACGTACTCCACGTCTTCCTTGGTGGGATTGGTGTCGTCCATCCGCAGGTTGCACCGGCCGTGGGTCTCGCGGGCGATGCCGAAGTTGAGGCAAATGGACTTCGCGTGACCGATGTGCAGGTAGCCATTGGGCTCCGGCGGAAAGCGGGTGACGCTGAGCGGGTGTTTCCCGGACTGCAGATCACCAGCGACGATATCGCGGATGAAGTCGGCCGGTGCGGGAGGCGTCGTGGGTTCAGTTTCCGACATACGAGTTCTGCACAAGAGTCTTACGGCAGGCCCCGGGGAAGTCGAGAACCTCGGACAGCCCTCGACGGGCTCCGGGTTTGTCCAACGAGGCACTCCGGGGACGTTCTCACCACCCGACGACCCGCCCGATTATTTCGCGGCATCCACGAAATCGACGGTGGCGCTGAGTTCGGGCGTGAGGAAGCGGTCGGGTTCGAGGATCTGCACCTTGACCTGCACGGTGCCCTTGGCGCGATTGGCCTCGGGAGCGATCTCGGCGACCCGCCCCTGATACCGCTTGTCGGGATAGGACACCGGGGAGATGACGCAGCGTTGGCCGAGGGAGACTCGGGCCAGCTTGGATTCGTCGATATCCACCTCGACCTGCAGATCCTGGAGATTGGCCACGGCCACCAAGGAGGAACTGGGGCCACGGGTGCCGCCGAAGGTCTGGGGCGTGACCAATTCACCCGGGTCCACGAGTTTTTCGAGCACCACCCCGGTCACGGGCGATCGGATGATGCACCAGTCGAGCAGGGTCTCGATGCTCTGGCGGCCCCCCAACACCTGAGCCCGTTGGGCCTCGGCGCTGCGCACCGCCAAGCGGGCGTCATCGAGGGCCTTCTGGGTCTCGACCCGCTCGGACACCAGCGGCTCGGCGCGCCCGAGGTCCACTTTCGACCGCTCCAAGGCCACAGTCGCCACCGCCAACGCCCCGTCGTTTTCGGCCAGGCGGGCGCGATATTCGGCATCGTCCAAGCGCACCACCACCTGGCCGTTGGTGACCGCATCGCCCTTTTTGACTCCGATCCACTGCACCACCCCCATGAACCTCGGACTGATCTCGATGCGCTCCCGGGCAATGATGTAGCCCGACACCGTGAGCACCGAACCCACGACCGAACCCGGGGAGCGTTCCGCCCGGCCCCCGGCCCCCGAGTCATTCGTCCCCGTCGCCGAGCGGGTGGCCGCGGACTTGTCCAACGGAGTGCCCGCCTCGGTGCGGGTGGCCTTCGGACCCGACTTCATGCCGGCGCGCACATCGTCGCTGGCCCGAGGAATGGCCCACCACACGATCGCGGCGGTGATCGCCAGAACGCCGCCCACGATCAACGCGACGGGCAAGCCCGATCGACGCTTCTGGTGGGAGGCGATCCGAAGGCGTTCGAGACGGTCATCTTTCATAGCGATTTGAGGGCCGAAATCACCGGCAGCCGCGAAGCTCGCAACGCCGGCAGGAAGCTCCCCACCAGTCCGATGCTCACCGAGAAGACCAGGCCCAGGGCCATCAGATCGGGAGTCACCCGGAACTGGTACACCGTCTCGGCGAACGACTGGAAATCCATGGTCCCGAAGGTCACACCCCGGGCCACCACATAGGCATAGATTGCGAGCGAGAGCCCACAACCCACCACACCGCCCAGGCCCGAGAGCAGCATGCCCTCGATGAGGAACGACACCACGATGGCCGCCCGGGAGTAGCCCAGCACCCGCAGCGTGCCGATCTCGCGGGTGCGCGAGGCGACGTTGGCATACATGGTGTTCATGGCGGCGAAGACCGCCCCGACCGACATCGCCGTGCCGAGGAGCCCGGCGAGGATGTTGAAGGGCACCGCCGTCGCCGTCTGCTTGGAGTAATACTCGGTCTCCGGCTCGGCCCGCAGGCCCAACCGCTTGTCCTGGGCGATCCGGTTGGTGAGCGAGCGCATCGCCGCCTCGTCGCGCGGACGCAGCAGGATGCTCGAGTACATCTCGGAACGGTCGAAGATCGCCCGCGCCTCGTCGGCATCCATCCAGGCCTCGGAGTCGAAGGCGCTGCCGCCGGCTTCAAACAGGCCCACGACGCGGAGACGGTCGGGTCCGGCCCGGATGATCCCGCCCACCTCGAAGCCTTCAAAGCGACCGGCCAGTTTCTTCGACACCGTCACCTCACGCTGGCCGGGATTGAACCAGCGCCCTTCCACCAGGGTGACTTTGGGCCGCAGCTCCAAACCCCGAGGCGTGACCCCACGGATGAGCGTGTTGGCCGATCCCGGAGCCCCGCGTCGCGGAGCATTGATGATCATCACCAACTCGGCCGACACCACCGGTTGCCCCGCCGCATTGCGGTCGATCTCCTCGAAGAACTGGAGAGTGCGGAACTGGTCCCGCGTCACCAGACTGCCCGACTCGGCCTGGGAGCCTTTGCGCACCACCAGGAGGTTGCCGGGTTCCCCCGTGCGGGCGCTGCTCGATTCGATGCCCTTGGCCAGCGCCTTGAGCAGGATGACCACCGACACCACCGCCGCCACGCCCACCACCGTGAACAGCGTCGTACGCCACCGGATGAGCACGTTGCGGTAATTGTATTTGAGCGGCAGGGCCATGGGGATAGGGGGACTAATCGAGGGTCTTCAATCCCGCCACCACGCTCATGCGGGCCACCGACACCGACGGGCCGATGGCCGCGACGATGCCCAGGAGCGCCGCCACCATGCCTCCGGTGGCCATGATCCGCGGTGTCACCTCGAAATAGACCAGGAACCCCTGGGTGAGCTTCTGCAGGTTGATGGTCGACCAGAACAACCAAGCGCCCCCGATGCCGACCAACGCCCCCAACATGGAGAGACCGAAGCTCTCGGCCAGGATGAAGGCGAAGAGTTCGCGGCGTCGGAATCCCAAGGCCTTCAGCACCGCCAGTTCCCGGAACCGCTCGCGGATGGCCATGCTCATGGTGCTCACGCACACGAGGATGAGCGTGAAGACCACCACCGCACTGATGCTGCCGAAGAGCAGCTTCACGTTGCCGAACATGCTCACGAATCCCAACTGGAAGGCCCGCTCGGTCTCCGCTCGCACCTCGGCCGAAGTGTTCTCAAAGGCGGCATTGACCCGTTCGATGACCCCGTCGACCGCCTCCGCCGAATCGGCCATCAGGTACCAGGTGCCCACCATGCCCCAATCGTCCATCAACTGGTCGAGGAGCGCGTGGTGGAAGAAGCAGTTCCGGTCGTCGATGGTGCCGGCGTAGATCACCGCGACGGTCAACTCGAGATCCACCGGATAGAAGGTGCCGGTGAAGCGCAGTTTGTCACCGAGCTTCAGGCCATAGCGGCGCACGGTATCGGCCCCCAGCATGCAGGCGTTGCGATCCTTGACCCAGTCGTCGTAGACACCCTCGATGATCTTGCCCTCCAATATCAGCTCCCGGAACCGGGCCGGATCGACCGCGAACTGCGCCCAACTCGTGGTGGTCTCATCGCGGAACAGACCGCCGAAGTAGGTGAAGGGCGACACCTGGCGGACTCCCGGAATCTTCTCGATGGTGGCCCGCTGGCGCGCCGGCAAGGGTTGGGCCAACGAGACCTTGTTGCGCGCGATGATGCGGAACGAGGCCGCCTCGCTTTCGGGCGGCACAGTCAGTTCGCGCTGCAAGGTCAGCAAGGTGACGAGCAGCGCACAACTCATGGCGACGCTGAGGACCGTCAGCAAGGCCCGACGCCCGTTGCGCAGCGCGTTTTTGAGGACAAACCCCGGAATGGTAATGCCCGAGGCCCGAGACCGGCGCTCCGACGGGGACGACGTGCCCTTGGAGTCGACCAAACTCATGCCACAAACTCACCCTTTTCGAGGTGAAGGCTTCGGGTGCCATAGCTGGCCGCCTTGGGATCGTGGGTGACCATGACCACGGTCTTGCCGGCATCCCTGGCCAACGACTGGAGGATCCCCAGCACGTCGGACGCGGATTTGGAATCGAGATTGCCCGTGGGTTCGTCGGCGATGATCAAGGTGGGATCCGTGGCGATGGCCCGGGCGATGGCCACCCGCTGCTGCTGTCCGCCCGACATCTGATCCGGTCGGTGGTGTCCGCGATCAGCCAATCCCACCAACTCCAGGGACGTCTCGACTTGGCGACGCCGCTCGGCCTTGGACAACGCGGTGAGCAGCAGCGGCAGTTCGACGTTCTCGAAGGCGGTCAGCACCGGGATGAGGTTGAAGCTCTGGAAGACGAACCCGACGTTCTGGTTGCGCCAGTCCGCCAGTTCCGACTCGTTGAGGCCGGCCACATTGACACCCTGCACCTCCACGGTGCCGCGACTGGCGGTGTCGATGCCGGCCAGGATGTGCAACAGGGTCGATTTGCCGGAACCCGATGGCCCCATGAGCACCACAAACTCTCCCGGAGCGATATCCAGCGACACGCCATTGAGGGCCGTCACATCGATATCCCCCTGCCGGTAGACCTTGAAGAGGTCGCGGATCTGGACAATGGGTGAAGCGGTCTCCGGCATGGGGTCAGGAAGTTGAATGATGGCACCTGTACTGGGCGTCCTTTTTATCCCATATCGGACATCCGCAATCCACCTTTTGCTCCAACGAACAACGAGCCTTTTAAGGACGAAGACTCAGCCAGAACGACTACCCCCACCGAATCGCCTCGGCTCAGAATTTGCGGTTCAGGCGCTGAAACTCTCGCCGCAGGAACAACTGGTGGCCGCATTGGGGTTCTTCACCTTGAAGCCGCCTTCCTGAAGCGCATCGGCATAGTCCAACTCGCTACCGGTCACATACAACGCGCTCTTGGGGTCCACCACCACCCGAACGCCGGCGCTCTCGACGAGGATGTCGCGGTTCTGGGGCTTGTCCTGCAGGTCCATCTTGTATTGAAGCCCCGAACACCCGCCACCCACGACCGACACGCGGAGCACCCCCTGAGGGCGCCCCTGCTTGGTCAGCAATCCCGACACTTTGCGTCCGGCGCTCTCGGTGAGCTTGATCAGGCGCTCGTCTCCCACCCGGAAGGACGGTTGCTGACTGGCGGCGGCTCCAATTTTTCCTGCAATCATCGTTGGACGTCCAACCTACGAACGGACCCCACCCAAGTCAACGAACCCTCCAGACCGAAGAAGCTCACCCTTTGTAGCCCAGGAGGTGCCGTTGCTTGATGAGAGCGGCCACCTCGTTGGGGACCATGGGTTCCCAACCGGCCTCGTTGTTCTGCAACATCTTGAGCACGTTGCGACTCAACACGCTCATGTTGGCCTCGTTCACATCGCGCAGGCCCTGGATGAAGAAGTTCTCCATCAAGAACAGGTACAAGTGACGCAAATGCGGGGCCACCCGCAGGTTGCCCGAGGTGATGATCGCCCCGCTCTCCGGATCCTTGAAGGGGTAGACGAAGAGCTTGAGGTCGTTTTTGAACATCCGTCCGAAGCTCTCGAGAATGCCGCCGGCCAGCTCCGAATAATACCGTTCCTCGAACAATTCCTTGAGTGTGGGAATGCCCATCACGAACCCGACCGGGTTCTTGGTGAACCGATGCAGGTAGGCTGCGAGCCGATGGAACTCGCCGTAATTGGAGATCAAGACCGGGTGCCCCAGGGTGGTCAACATGTCCACGCGATCGAGGAAGTCCTGGTGATCGATCCGACCCTCGGCGCTCAGGTTCTTGAGGGTCATTTCCATGAGCACCACCAGGTTTTTGCCGTCGACGTTGGGCTCCTGGATGAACTGCGCCTGAGCGTAGCGGAGCATGTCGACCGTGACATGGGTGACGGGCCGGAATGACCCGCGCTCCACGAGAATGCTCTTTTTGTACAAGGCATCGGCCGGTTGGACGATGCGGCCATCGGGCATGAACATCGCCGCATTGGTGAGCCCCTTCTCGACCAACTGGAGGGCGAGGAGTCGGTTGTCGACCGAGGCGAATTCCTTGCCTCGGAACTCGATCATATCCACCTCGATGCGCTCGATGGAGAGGCTGTCGAGGAGGGCGTTGACGATGGCCTCGGGATGCCAGTTCAGGTACATCGCCGCGTGGATGAGATTCACCCCCAGGATGCCGATGGCCTCGGCCTGCTGGAGGCTGTCGCGGTCCCACATGGCCACATGCAGGAGGATGTCGCTCGGTTCGGAACCCGGCTCGCTCTGGAACCGGATGCCCATCCACCCGTGGGTCTCGTCCTTCCGCTGGAAGCTCTTGGCGGCCACCGTGGTGGCGAAGGCGAAGAACTTGGTGGTCGCACCCCGCTGACCTTTGAGGCGCTCGACGAGCAGCGGGTACTCGTGATCGAGCATGGCGATCAAGCGCTTGCGGCTCACATAGCGGTCGCTCTGACCGTAGATCGCATCGCTGACCGTCATGTCGTACGCCGAGATGGTCTTGGCGATGGTGCCGCTGGCGCCGCCGACGCGGAAGAACCAGCGAGCGACCTCCTGACCGGCGCCGATCTCGGCGAACACGCCGTACTTCGTCGGGTCGAGGTTGATCTGCAGGGCCTTCTGGTGGGTGTCGAGTTGGTCGCTCATTCCTTGAGTCGTATAGAAAACCGGAATTCGCCGGCACGCAACCTCGGGCTCGGCCGAGGAATCTCCAGTGCCAAGGCCGGGCAGTACTTCGTATCGGCAGGAGCGTGCTCCACCTTCAACCACCGCAGGTAACACAGGGGGTCAAAATGGTTGAGGCAACAGACTCCCAAGGCCTAGTCGACGAGAGCCCCCTGACGGTGATGACGGTCCGAGAGGCATCGGACCCGAGGGGCGGCCACCCGGGTCGCTCAGAAAGGCAGGCCCCGTCGCCGGTTCGGGCGGCTCATCAGAAGGGCCCATTCTGGAGCCCCCTCCACTCTTCCTTCAGGCGGTTGCGCACGCGGAACGCCGTGACCCGGACCATCACGGAAGTCACCCCGATTTGTCGGGCCACCTCGGATGCCGACATACCGTGCACCACGAAGGCCTCGAACAATTGCCAGTGCTGGGGCCTCACCGACGCCTTGACCCGCTGGAAAGCCATGGCCAGCAGTTCGAAATCGTGGCCGGTGGGCTCACGCGAGGTGCCCTGCCCCGGTTCAGCCAATTCGAGGAGCATCTCGGCATAGCGTCTCTTGATGGTTTCGTCGCGGACTCGGGACCGGAAACACTCCCCGATCTGCTGGTTCACCATGAGGTTCAACCACGAACGGAATCTCCCCACCGCCTCGGAATATTTGAAGGTCGGGAGGTATCGAAAGCACCGGATGAAGCAATCCTGGGCCACCTCTTCGGCCTGATCCGGAGTGAGCCCGTAACCGCGACAGTGATCGATGATCGGCTTGCGATAAGACTCCACAAACTGCGACCAGGCGGCCTCATCGGTGGATCGGCGCACCCGGTTCAGCAAATCGTGATCGGTGGTGTCGCAGTGCATGAAATCGGCTCGGAGGAGTCTTTGCACTACGCTAACCGGGTTTCAAAACGATCCGCAAGGTCCCTCGACTATGTAACACCCCTTGATGACCCGGTTGCGTGTCTCGGGTTCCCAACCCGCGACCGCGGTGGTTCGCCCGCCTCCGGTCTTTCCGCGAACGCCGGCTTCTGATACTCACTCGATCCCGATACGCATGTCGTCCGCTCCGCTCAGCCTTGTCATCCGGACCCTGAATGCCGCCGACACCCTCGGCGCGGTGCTGACGGGGCTTCGCCTCGGCGAGGCCGACCAGCTCATCGTGGTGGATTCCGGCTCCAGCGATGGCACGGTCGCATTGGCCCGCAGCCACGGCGCCGAGCTTGTTCCCATCCGCAAGGAAGACTTCTCCTACGGCCGGGCCCTCAACCGGGGCTTTGCCGCGGCCCGTCACGAGTGGGTGTTGAGCCTCAGCGCCCACACCATCCCGGCCGATGCGGGGTTTCTGGATTCGTACCGAAAGGCCATCGGGCGGTTCCCGGATTCGGTGAGCGCGGCGGTCGGCCCGATCCTCGGCGAATTCGATGCGGCCTTGAGCGGCGGCATCACCTATTTCGAGGGCGACGACCTGGGGCGCGGCTTCGGCTTCGGCGCCGGCAATCCGAACAGCCTGTATCGCCGCAAGGTCTGGCTGCGGCGCCCCTTCGATGAAGAGCTCGGCGGAGGCGAAGACCTGCAGTGGTATTTCGACGCGTTGAAGGCCGGTGAAACCGTCGCCGCGGTGCATGCGGCCCGGGTTCATTACCGCAACCGGCGATCCATGAAGGCCTTCTACCACAAGGGGCGGGTCGACTACCGCGCGATGGCCCGGTTTTTCGAACCGCATCGACCGAGCCTCGCCGGGATGCTCATCCGCGCGGCCAAGCTCGCCCTCTACCTGCCGATGGGACGGGTCGACTGGGCCGGTGCCAAGGGCAGCCTGGCCCATTGCTGGGGCAACTATATCGAGGCGAGGGCCTTGGCCCAGGCTCAGGCCCCGACCCCGAACCCGAACCACACAAAACCCTGAGCTCTCCCCAAGGCCCCACCTGCGGTCCCGCCCGCCGCCCTCTGGCTCCGGATCCCTTGAAACACACCCACGACTCGCGCATCGCCTGCCGCCAGATCCCGGATCACTGGATTCCGTTCGCCAGTGCCGCCGAAGTCCGTCGGCAGGTCAATCAGCTGGGGATGACCCTCGGGCCCTGGGCCGAGGCGGCACGGGCCCAAAGTGGGCGACAGGCACTGGCCTTGTGCGTGTTGCGGGGTGGGGTTTTCTTCTTTTCCGACCTGCTGATGGCCTGCCCGGTCACCGTCGAACCGGCGTTCTGCCGGTGCCGCTCGTATGAGGCCAACGTCAATGGCGTCGCCGCCGCGACGGTCGAAGTGGGCCTCGAAGACCCGGGCTCCATCGCGGGGCGCCATGTCCTCGTGGTCGATGACATCTGCGACAGTGGGCGCACCCTCGAGGCGCTCACCCGACGCCTCGAAGAACTCGGCGCCGCCGAGGTGGTCACGGCCGTCTGTGTGCACCGGATCCGGCCCGACAGCCGTCACCAACCCCGCTGGAGCGCCTTCAGTCATGAGGGCCCGGAATGGTTCGCCGGCTATGGCATGGAGGATGCCAACCATTGCATGAACTTTCCCGGATTGTACCTGCTGGGCACCCCGGACGAGGCCGATCAGAGCCCCTCCTGATTCCGGCCATCCTGCTGCAGCCTGGCGGCCCACCTGCGGATTGATTCGGGGCGCCAGAACCGGTACCACTGCGGCCACACCATGAAGTCGAATCTGTCCCGGACGCTTGCGTCCTGCCTTGCCGCAACCCTGCTGGGCCACACCCACCTCCAGGCAGCCCGCCCCGAACTGGCGGCGGCGGCCCTCAAGCCCTCCAAGCCCGCGCCCCAATACGCGACGACCGGTCGGGTGGAGCGCCTGGCTCCGGAGTTCGACGCGCTGGTCGCCCCGGGAACCGAGATGGAACTGCTCGCCGAGGGGTTCGACTGGTCTGAAGGCCCCGTGTGGATCCGCAAAAACCGGGAACTGCTCTTCTCGGATGTGCCGGTCAACAAGGTGTATCGCTGGACCGAGAAAGACGGCCTGAGCGTGGCCTTGAACCCGAGCGGGTACACCGGACAAGCCCTCAAGTTCCGGGAGCAGGGTTCCAACGGATTGACCACCGATCGGGGTGAGCGGCTGATCCTCTGCCAGCACGGCAACCGGCAGATCGCCCGCCTCGAGGCCGATGGCCGCTTCACCCCGCTGGCCGAGCACTATCAGGGACGCCGCTTCAATTCGCCGAACGACCTGTGCCTGGCCTCCAACGGAAACATTTATTTCACCGACCCGCCCTACGGGCTCGACGGCATGAACAACAGCCCGCTCAAGGAACTGATGTTCAATGGTGTGTACCTGCGACGGCCCTCCGGCGAGGTGGTGCTGATCTCCCGCAAGCTGGACTTCCCGAACGGCATCGCCCTGTCGCCCGACGAGAAGACGCTCTACGTGAACCAGTCCGACTCCAAGGCCGCCACCATCACCGCCTTCCCGGTGCTGCCCGATGGCACGGTGGGCGAAGGTCGCGTCTTCTTCGATGCGACCCCGCGGGTGGCCGGCAACAAGGGCCTGCCCGACGGCCTGAAGGTCGATGAGCGGGGCAATCTCTGGACCAGCGGCCCCGGAGGCATCCTCGTGATCTCGCCGGAAGGCAAACTGCTGGGCGTTCTCAACACCGGCGAGGCCACGGCCAATTGCGCCTGGGGCAATGACGGTCGCACCCTCTACATCACCGCCGACAGCAAGCTCATCCGCATCCGCACGCTCAGCCGCGGAGCCCATTGGCCCCGCTGAACCGGGCCCGAGTTCATCGGTCTGAGTCCAACGGCCTCACTCGGCATCTCCTGCGCTCACCCGACGTCGGCAGGCGTCGGGCCCATTCCCGGTGTGCTTCAACCATTGTTGGAGCCCCGGGAATCCTTCAGAATGACATCGCTGGCGCGGTCCGGTCGAACGACGCGGCCGCTGGCCAGAGATGGAACCGGTCCATGGCGAAGCCCCAAAAAAAGCCCTTCAAGACCCTCCAGGGTCAACTGCTCCTCGATGGCGGCAGTCTCGGAGGCTCGTGCTTTCACCGGTCGGTCGTCCTGATCTGCGAGCACACGCCCGAAGGCGCCTTGGGGCTGGTCTTGACCCAACCGGGCACCCTGGCCCTCGAAGACTCCCTGCCCGGCGAGGTTCCGCCTTCGTTCCAAGGGGTGTTGCTCTTTGAAGGGGGCCCCGTTCAACCCACCGCCCTGAGTTATCTGTACAACTCTCCCGACCACCTGCTCGGCAACGTGCTGCCGGAGCTGACCGTCGGTCATGAGATCGAAGAACTGCAGACGCTGATGCACTCGGGTTCGCCCCGGCTTCGCCTCAAGGTGTTCTCGGGCTATGCCGGATGGGCTCCCGGTCAATTGGACACCGAGATGCGTCAAAACAGTTGGCTGACCGCGCCGGCCGATTTGAACCAGGTCTTCGACACCCCGCCGCAGGAACTCTGGAAAACCCTGATCCGGCAGCGCATTCGCTGGCAGGAACGCATCCTCGCCGACGCCCCCGACGACATCGCCAGCAACTGACCTTGGAAACGACCCTCCTCTTCTTCGCCCTGCCCCAGGAAGCCTCGGCCTTCGTGACCCGCGCCCGGACCCGCCAGTGGCTCCTGAGCCCGGCGGGGCTGCCCGCCCCCCGCGCGGGCCTGCAGCGGTTTGCCGGGCGCAACCTCGAAGTCTGGGTCACCGGCATGGGGCCCGCCCATGCCGATCGGGCGGGCCGGATGGCCTTGGAAACCACCCGACCGACCCGGGTGTTCACCTGCGGTGTCGCCGGAGCCCTCAATCCCGAGGCCCGGGTCGGCGCGGTCTTCCATGAGTTCGACGCCGGGTTCCCCGGGGCCGAGCGCCTTCCCTGCCCCCCTTCGCGACCAGGCCGGATGGTCACCCGGGACCGGGTGATCGTCACCCAGGCCGAGAAGGCCCGGCTGTACGCCGAGACCGGAGCCGACTTGGTGGACATGGAATCGGCGGTGCTGCGCGATCTGGCGCGCGCCCGGGGCATTCCGTCGGCGACGGTGCGGTCGGTCTCGGATACCGCCCACGGAGACCTCGTGCTCGATTTCAACCGCATCTACACGGCCGAAATGACCCTGCATACCGGCCGTCTGGCGCTGGAGATCGCGCGCGCCCCGTGGAAAATCCCGGCCCTGATCCGCTTCGGAGGCGATGCCCGGAGAGCGTCCTTGGCCCTGGCCGAAGTCCTCCTGGACACCCTGGGCTGAAGGCCTGCCGGACCTCGCCGGCGCGGTCACATGCCCAACTGTTTGAGCAGGTCGGGAGCCATGCGCTGGATCCACTCCTTGTTCCAGACGATGATCGCGAGCAGCACGAAGGTGCTGGCGTCGAAGAATCCGTGGGCGATGACGGCGGCCCAGAGAGAACGGTGTCCCATCATCACCAACGCCAGAATGAACCCGACGACTCCGGTCAGGATCACGCCTCCGATGCCCTGAGGCAGATGTCCCAGGCCGAAGACCACGGCAGCCAGACCGGCAACCAACACGGTGGGGCCCCACCGACGGCACTGCCAGCGCAGCCACGGCTCCGACGGACTCCTCGGCCGGGGAGCCCACCACGACCGGGGCAGCAGATCCCGGACGGCCGCCATGAAACCGGCCCGCCACAACTCCTCACGCAGACCCGCGGTCACGAAACTCAACAACGTGACGGCCAAGAGCAGGTAGAGCGGATCGGCCAGGGCATCGAACTGGAGCAGCGCCTCGAGCTTCGGACGGAACTCCTGTAGGCGTTCTTCGATCGAGGGGCCCGCCTCGGTCCCCACCACCTTCGACCGCAGGGACTCGGCGATCAGGAACGGGGCCAGGGCTCCATAGACCACCGCCACCGCCCCCAAGCGAACCCCGACCGACCAGAGCGCCCCCCACACCCAGTCCCAGAAGCGCATGGGACGCCAGAAGAGTTCGCTGCGGGTCGGCCGCCCCAGCCAGGCGCCCGCGCCGAAGAACAGCGCAAAGATGGCCACGCTTTCGACGCACACGGCCACCAACCCGGCGATATTCGCGGGCAGCGCCGGTCCGCGCGAGGCCCCGTCCAGAGTGAGGACCCGACTCAACACACCCAGCATCAGGGGGTAGAAACCGACCACCAACAAGAAGGCCACCGAACGCCAACGCGGCCGAGCGGGAGGGGAATGGGGCTGAGGATGCGGCGCCTCGGGATGCTCCAGAACCGGGGGCACCGACGACGTCGGCCCCATCGATGGCGGAATCACCGGTGGCGGAATCACCGGCGGTTTGGCGAGGAGGGGCGGACGAGACTCCGGAGGGGACATGGGTTCAACGGGAAACCGCTTTGGACGACGTCTCGGCGGCCCGGCGACACGCCATGGCCACGATCTCGAGCTGCTCCAGGAACCGTTCCCGCTCCGACTCGGGCAATCCGGCCAGCACATCGGATTGGAGTCCCACCGCCACATCGCGGACTTCCCGGTACTTGTCATGCCCGAGGGGCTGCAGGCGGATCCGATAGGCCCGGCGGTCGCGCTCATGGGCTTGGCGCTCGACCCAACCGGCCTCCTCCATGCGCTCGAGCAGCGAGGCCACCGTGTTGGGGTCACTCGACATGGCCTCGGTCAGGCTGCGCTGGGTCATTCCCTGAGGATCCCCCTCGAGGAGCGTGCGCAGGGCGGTGAACTGGTCGGGAGTCACCCCGGTGTGGGCGATCCGGCGGCGGAAGGTTTGATTCAGGCTGTACCAGGCCCGCCGAAGCAGGGGCGGCAGGCGCCGACGATGGGGCGAATCCAGAGGGATCACCGATCCGGGGGTTGGGGAAGCGGAGCTGGACACAAGGGCGGACGGTTTGTCGCGGACGGGGCTGGGTTTGGCAAGGGTTGTTCCCGGCGGATGCTCCTGAGTTTTCCTTGTTGCTCCTCCGAACATTGATCGATGGTTCAGCGTCAGCACGAGGCACCGTTATGTCGAAGCCATCCTCTTCCCCGGAGACCCGATCCCCGATCGGTCAGGAAACCGTGCCCCGCCGCGAATTCCTGCGCAGCTGCGGCATGGGCATGGGATCGGTCGCGCTGACCTCGCTGCTGGGGTCGGTCGGTCTGATGACGCCGCAGGTCCGCGCCGAGAGCGGTTCGCTGACCCCCCTGATGCCCAAAGCGCCCCCATTTTTGGGCCGGGCCAAGCGGGTCATCCACATCTTCGCCAACGGCGGTCCCTCCCACGTCGATACCTTCGATCCCAAGCCCTCGCTCGACCGCTGGCACGGCAAGGAGATCCCCATCCACCACAACACCGAGCGCAAGACCGGCGCGGCCTGGCGTTCGCCCTTCCGCTTCAAGAAACACGGTCAAAGCGGCATCGAGGTCAGCGAACTCTTCGAGAAGACGGCGGCCTGCGTCGACGACCTGTGCGTCATCCGCTCCATGAAGGCCGACGTGCCGAACCATGAGCCGTCGCTCCTGCTGATGAATTGCGGCGAGGCCCGCCAAGTGCGGCCCAGCTTCGGCTCGTGGGTGACCTATGGTCTGGGCAGCGACAACCAGAACATGCCCGGCTTCGTGGTGATGTGCCCGGGAGGCTATCCCATCCAAGAATCGCAGAACTGGCAGAGCGGCTTCCTGCCCGGGGTGTATCAGGGCACCTACATCGACACCAAGCACACGCGGATCGAGAAGCTCATCGAGAACATCAACAACGCCCGTACCTCTCCGGATTCCCAGAAGGGGCAATTGGCCCTCCTGCGCAAGCTGAACGAGGAACACCGACGGGCTCGCACCGCCGACCCGCAGCTCGAGGCCCGCATCCAGAGCTTCGAACTGGCCTATCGCATGCAGATGGATGCGGCCGACGCCTTCGACATCCAGCGCGAACCGGAGTCGGTGCGGAAGCTCTACGGCGAGGGCACCCAGTCGCGCCAACTGCTCATCGCCCGCCGACTGGTCGAGCGCGGGGTGCGCTTCGTGCAGGTGTGGCACGGGGCCGGTCAACCCTGGGACAACCACGACGACCTCGAAGTGAACCACCGCAAGCTGGCTCGCGAGAGCGACCAGGCCATCGCCGGACTGCTCACCGACCTCAAGCAACGGGGCATGCTCGAAGACACCCTGGTCATCTGGGGCGGTGAATTCGGTCGCACCCCCACGGTGGAACTGCCCACCCCGGGCGCCAATTCGGGCAAGATCAACGGCCGCGACCACAACAACCACGGGTTCACCATGTGGTTGGCGGGCGGTGGCGTGAAGGGCGGCACCGTGTATGGGGCCACCGACGAGTTCGGATTCGCCGCCGCCGAGAACCCGGTGCATGTGCACGACCTCCACGCCACCCTGCTGGCGCTGCTCGGCTTCGACCACGAGAAGTTCACCTACCGCCACGCCGGCCGGGATTTCCGCCTGACCGACGTCCACGGGAAAGTGGTCCGGGATCTCATGGCCTGAGCCGGTCGCGAAGAGACTTTTCACCGTCCGCTCGAGGCGTCACGTTTGCCTTTCGAACCCCCATGTCCGACACGCCTCCTCTCGAAACGCTGACCGTGGACCTGTTTGCACCGGAACTGCGGACGGCCCTGCGGAGCTATGAGCGGCACATCGTGTGCCTCGAGCAGGTGCCCGAGGAGGCCGAAAGCGCCTTGCGCTCGCTGGTCGAGAAGGCCATCCAGGCGTTCCAGAACCGGGCCTCGGGCCTGAAGCACGGCATCGCCCTCAACCGCCAGGTCACAGTCATCCTCAGCGAGAGTTCCGGGGCCAAGCCGCTGTGCGGCATCTATTTCAATCTCCACTCGCCTTACGCCCGCAAGATCGCCAAGACCGAGACTCCGGGCGGGTGACGCCGTCGCCCCGACAGCGACCGGCCCCGGCCCCACACCCACCACGGCCCCACTCACACCGATTCCCACCCCTTCTTCCCATGACATCGCTGTTCGCAGGCTCCGGATCGGTTCTTTGGCTCGGCCTCGGTCTCGGATTGGCCATTCCCCTCGCACCCGTTTCCCTGGGTGCCACCCACCGTCAGATCGGTGCCCACACCTTCACCCTGCCCGAGGGCTTCCAAATCGAGGCCGTGGCCACGACCGATCAGGTCGCACGGCCCGTGAACGGGGCTCTCGATGACCGGGGCCGCCTGTACGTCACGGATTCCAGCGGCTCCACCGAACCGCCGGCCACCCAGGCCAAGAACCCGCAATGGCGGGTGATTCGGCTCGAAGACACCGATGGCGACGGCCGCTACGACCGGTCGGTCGTCTTCGCCGACAAATTGCCCATGCTCCAGGGCATCTTGTGGCATCAGGGCTCGGTGTATGTGGGCGGCACTCCGGCCATCTGGAAACTCACCGATGCCGACGGCGACGGCCGGGCCGACCGACGCGACGAGTGGTGGAACGTGGGTCATCCGTCGACCCATTGCGGCAATGAGGTGCATGGGCCCTACGCCGGCCCCGACGGCCTGATCTACTGGACCAAGGGGGCCTTCGAGCCCGTGCGCTGGACCAATGGCTTCACCGGCACCGTCCATCAGGACAAGGCGTCCCACATTTTCCGGGCGCGTCCGGATGGTTCGGCCCTGGAGTCGGTGATGACCGGCGGCATGGACAATCCGGTGGCCGTGGTCTTCAACGCCGACGGCGACGCCTTCTTCACCAGCACGTTCATCGACTTTTCCCAGCCCGGATTCCGCGACGGCGTGGCCCATGCGTCGTTCGGCGCCGTCTTCGGCAAGGCCAACTCGGTGCTCGAAGATCGGGCGGTGTTCCGGCCCGGCCCGGCCTTGGCTCACCCCATCGCGCAACTCGGCGCGGCCGCTCCGAGCGGATTGGTCGCCTACGATCACACTGCGTTTGGCGCGGACTACTCGGGCAACCTCTTCGCCTCGGCCTTCAATTTGCGGAAGATCTCCCGCATTCAACTGCAACGCGATGGTGCGTCTTTCAAGGCCCAGGACAGCGATTTCGTGGTGAGCAGCAGCATCGACTTCCACCCCACCGACGTGCTCGCCGACACCGATGGTTCGGTGCTCATCCTCGACACGGGCGGCTGGTACAAGCTGTGTTGCCCGAGCTCGCAGCTCTGGAAGGCCGATGTGCTGGGCGGCGTGTACCGGGTCACGCGCGTCGGAGCGAAGCATACCCGCCCCGCGACGCCGGCTCCCACGGCCCCCGAGAGCGAACTGGCCCGCATCCGCCGACTCGGCGACCGGCGCGACCCGGCCGGAGTGCCCGCCGCGATGGCTCTGCTGAAGACATCGCTGACGTCGGGTCGGCGCGAGGGTCAGATCACGGCCATCGCCGCCTTGGCGCGCCTGAAGCACGTCGCCGCCACGCCCGACATCCTCCGGTCGCTCGAAGGCCCCGACGACGAAGCCCTGCGCATGGCAGCCACCACGGCCCTGGCCCAACTGGGCGACACGGCCCTGCTCCGCCAAGCCCTGGGGCATCGCCACCCGCACGTCCAGGCGGCCGCGCTGCAGGCCCTGGAACAGATCCCCGGAGGGGGCCTGCGGGCCGACGAGGTCGGAGCCTTGCTGTTCTCGGGTCGGACCGAGGCCAGAGACGCCGCGCTGTGGGTCGCCCAGCGTCATGCCGATTGGGGTAATGCCTTGGCCGGATCGCTGCGACAACGCCTGCTGGAAGGCACCCCGCCTCCCGGAGGACGCGAGAGCCTGACCGCCCTGCTCGGGGGGCTGATGCCTTCGCCCGCCCTGCAGGCGCTGGTGGCCGAACTGGTGGTGCACCCGAAGACGCACCTCGAAACCCGCAACGCCGCCCTCGGCGCGATGGCCCAGCACGCTCCGAAGAATCCCCCGGAGTCGTGGAGCCAGGCTCTGGTGAGCGTGCTGGATCCGTCTTCCGATGCGGCCCCGGTCGCCGAGACCCGGAACGGGGAGACCCTCTTTCGGGCGGCTCGTCCCCTCGCGGGCCAACCCGCCTTGCGCGAAGCTCTGCTCCGCACCGCCCGCTCCGCCAGTATGCCTCTCCCCGTCCGCCTGTCGGCCTATGCGGCCTTGCCGACCGGATGGACGGCCCAAGAGGCCGATCTGCCCGTGTTGCTGACCACCCTGCGCAACCGACAGGGGTTGGCCGCCGAAGCCCTGGCCAAGGCCGCCCTCGAACCCGACTCCCTCGACCAGGTCGCCCGCGCCTTGCCGGAGATCGGCCCGCTCGAACTGACCCGGATATTGCCCGCCTTCGAACGCCAACCCAGCGCCCGGGCCGGAGACGCCCTGCTGACCGCGCTCGGCCAATCCAAGGCCCGCACCGCCCTGCGCCCAGAAACAGTGCGGGCCACCCTCAAGGGCTATCCGGCCGAGATCCGGGACCGGGGAGACCGCTTCCTCGAGACCCTCGACACCGGACTGCCGGCCCGACGCCAGCGGCTCGACAAGATCCGTTCCGAGCTGCCCGCAGGCGATGTCCGTCGTGGTCAGGCCGTCTTCAATTCACCCAAGGCCGCGTGCATCCAGTGCCACCGCCTTGGATACCAAGGCGGCGACGTGGGACCCGAACTCACCAGCATCGGCACTGTGCGCTCGGCCGACGATCTTCTGGAAGCCATCGTGGAGCCGTCGGCCAGCCTGGTCCGCAGCTACGAACCGGTCTCGGTCACCACCCGCGACGGCGAGGAACGCCTGGGCATCGTGCGGCGTGACGACGCCCGCGGCATCACGTTGGTGACCGGCCCCGGCTCGACCCTGCAGATCGACCGCGCCGACATCACCGCGGTCACCCCCTCGACCGTCTCCCTCATGCCCGCCGGCCTCGACGAACAAATCACCCGCCAAGAACTGGCCGACCTCATCGAGTTCCTCAAGAACACCCGCTGGGGCCGGTGAACTCGGAGAGCCCTACGGCTTCAAGGGATTCCACAACCGCGAAAAGCCGAAGCCCCGGAAATGTTTCCCATTGACCGGCGCAGGGTCCTGCAAATCGGGTCAATCACCTGCGAGATCCCGAGGATCGGCCCCCAGGTTGGCGTGCAAACGCCAGTCTTCAGTGGCGAAGGGATCCTTGCGAAGTCGGGTGTTGGCGGGTGGTTCCAGACGCCATGCCACCGGATCCTGCAAACCGGCCACGGGACGTGTGGCCAAAAGCAACTCGGCTCCGCGACGCAAGGTCTCTGCGAACGACCATTCCTGCTCATCGGCAAGGCGTTTAAGCCTCTTGTACAAGCCATCCGGAATCTGGATCTGCGTCTTGACCATGTAAAAACCAGTGCTCCACCGTTTTCGTGGAATCTTAGATGCCGTCAACCCAGCGACATCACTTCATGCTCGCTGGAATCCCGGTTGATACGGGGTCAGCGTTTGAGGATGGCATCGACCATTGTTTTGAAATCCTCGCCTGCAGGGTGACCGGCCCAAGCGATCTTGCCTTGTTGATCGATGACATAAGTCATCGGCACACCCTTCACACGAAATGCTTTGGCCGGGGCCGAGGCCCACCCCCCATCGCCAGCCCAGACATTGAACGTGTTCGTCCAGCCGCGCGTGTCCACATGCTTGCGCACCTCCTCCATCGTTTCATCGATGCTCAAGGGCACGATGGCCACCTTGCCTTGCCAATTAGTCTGGCCTCGGCTCAAGGATTGCAATTCGGCCATCGGTTGTTGGCACGGACCGCACCATGTCGCCCAAAAATCCAGAATCACGACTTTGCCGCGCAGGTCGGAGAGTCTCATTTTCTTTTCGCCGACGACGGTGGTGAATTCAATCGTTGGAGCGACCATTTGCAGCGGTAATTGGCCGTGTTGGGCGACATGATTCTCAAACGCCATTTCAGCAGCGAGGCTGGCGTCCACGACTCCATCCGGAAACTTTTCCCAACGGAGTCCGTCCTCGACGATCCATCCCGCTTCGAATCGGGTGACCCTTGAAACCGCCAAAACATACTCGCCGGACAATGGTGAACCGTTCTTCGCCTTGGCGCCCGTTTTCACGGTCAGCGACACCTTGAATTGCTCGCCCATCAGGTTTTCCAAGGTATCCGAGTTACCCTGAGCCTGGCTGGATTCAATCTTCGCCCCGTTGACCTTGATTTCCGCCAACTTCAGATCAATGCCCGCCGCGTCCATCGGAATGAACAATTTTTTGGCCGCCCCGACTTGCTCAACCGAACGCCGTTTGACCTCCTGTTCCACCTCCTGACGCGAAGGTCCCTTCTGCCCGCTCTTTTGAAACATGGCCCAGACGGTGTCGCTGCTGATGAGCGCGTCCCTGGAATAGGTATCGGTGTCACGGTCGCGGAGGAAACGGACGAGCACCTCACCCAATTTCAACAGCGCAGGATCTTCCCTCCCCGTGAAACCTTGGTTGCCACCGACTTTTTCCAAGATAGCCAGCTCGCGCGACGTTTTCTCATCGACCACGTTGGTGGGAAACGCCGTCCATTGGATGCCGTTCATGATGCGCCAGCCGCCAGGGCGTTTTTCCAAGCCGCGCACCACGAGCTTGTAGTCGCCCGCTCCCGTGCCGGCAGCGGAATTCAAGGTGATATCCAATTTCTCAAGATACGGTGCGGTCAGCCCCGCGGACTCGGGCGACGATTCGGAATAGTTTATCGAACCAAAATGTTTCGGAGCGTCGATGCGGAATGACAAACCACCCTTGGAAAAATTCAGGTGGAGCGACTCCGCCCGAGCCAGCAACGCCTTCGCGGCCGCCTGTGTCCGGTCGCGGCGGTCGTCGGCACCCTTGGCGAACATCTTGATTTTCTCCTGATCGTCCGCCGGCAACTTCGGGGTCATCCACGATAGCCAATCTGCCGCCGAAACGGACATGTCGGTTGCGAAGCGGGCCGCGTCGCGGGTTTGCAGCAGTCGCACCACGGCCCGACCCAAGGCATCGAATTCGCCATCGGTCGGCTGGTAGGCGTTGCCCAGATCCGGCGAGGAACCCTCGGCCAGCACATGGAACTGGGACAGGCCAAGCAACAGGCCTACCAATAGCCCTGTGAATTGGAGTTTAAACCGACAACCAAATGGGGATTTCATGGGGGGATAAGGCGTCAGGGGACGATTTCCGAATTTGCATCAGCAGCATTATTTATCACCGTTAATATATTGGGTACTTTTTAAACTAAAATAATCCCAATGCAACGAGAGTCTGCAGTCGGCATCGCCGCCCCCTCTCAGAAACCCCTGAAAAGAACCAGCCTCGGCTCGGATCGCGGAGCGTCAAAATACCAACTCCGATCCATCCGAGGAAAAGGGTCAGGGAACGATTTCCGATGTTGCTTCAACCGCGTTTTCGCCACCGATGGATGATGCTCCGGCAAGCACGCCGGGCCGCTGCACCTCGGTCAGCGTACACCGGGGGCGCGCGCATGGATGGCCGCCAGCTGATCCGCAGGGGTCACCAGTACCCGTAACAACCGTCGGCACCCCAAATTTGCGAGCCCCGGTAGCGGTTCATCTGGCGGATGTCCTTCCAACGGACCGATCCATCGAGCAGGCCCACGTTGCCGCCCTTGGCCCCGAGGTCAGCCGGCCGCATGTCGTAGGCCTCGGGATGCGCGTCGAAGTACTCGTCGTCGGCGATGCGGGGCCCGCGGGCGGTGTGCGGCACCAGAATCCGCTGGTAGGCCGGGGAGTCGACGTTGAGGTCGGCCAAAAGCACCAGCGAAGGGTCTTCGGTGGCCTTCTGCGGCGAGACCCAGGTATTGGTCACGCCGTCGATGAGACCCCAGGGCGAATTGGGGTGTCCGCCCAGGTAGTGATAGCCGATGGCGATGCCGTAGTCGGGATGGTTGCGCCAGGCCGGTCGCTGCATCCAACGGGTCAGGTTCGGGCAGTCGAAGGCCTTGAGATCGGTGGTGTAGCGCAGTAGGTTGGTCTGGTTGGCGCTCGAGAAGACCGGTGTGTGGGTGTCCTTGGCATCGGCCTTGTCGGTGCCTCCCCGCGGCAGGTACTGCTCGTTGTCGTTGGCGTAGAGCAGCGCGGCGAGGATGAACTGCCGCATGTTGCTGAGGCAGGCCGTCCGCTGCGCCCGCTCTTTGGCCGCCCCGAGCGCCGGTAGGATCATGCCGGCCAGAATGGCGATGATGGCGATGACCACGAGGAGTTCGATGAGGGTGAAGCCCGCACGGGTCCTGAAAATCGATGAAAACCCTCGTTTCCGACGGCCCAGAGAGGCTTCTGATGCGTCAAGAACCCCGGGAACCATTGGGCGTTCGGTGAGGTTCATTGCGATAGTCGCTCGGCCACGCGGAGCAGTATCGAGTTATCCGGCGCGTCCATTTCGGCCTCCAGGGCCCCACCGGCCGGTGCCGCGAGGAACTCGAGGGTCGACGGACGCCAGATCGGCGGACCGCCCGAGGGGATCGCCGAAGTTTCGAGGCGGATTCTGGGGGCCTCGCTGGAGGAGAGCGCCAGGCCGCCGGGCCCAGTGACCCGAAGGGCGATTCGACCGGTACCCGGTCGCAGCTCCGTCGCCAACCTCAGCGGTGGTAACGGCGGCGCGGTCGCACCGAGATCGAGCGCGACGATCTCGATGTTGCTGCGGGCATATAGCTTCCCGTTGGAGAAGGCCGGGTGGTTCCAGCAAGTGCCAGAAAGGGTCTGGAAGCGGGCAATCTCGGAGTAGGCAGTCGGATTGGGTTCGACCACCACCAGTTCGCCCCGCTCGGTGAGCACCACCAGCTTGCCCCCCACCTTGATGAGCGATCCGTAGCCGGGGTTGCCCGAGCCGACGGTCGAGGTGATCCAAGTGTTGGTCCGGCCGGCGAGACTGAAGCAGGCGAGGCTGCGCATCGAGCGCTCGACGATGCTGTAGAGGTGACCCTCGTGGTGGACCGGGGAGGCCCAGTGGTTCTGGTGGGCGCTGCTCCGTTTGAAGTCGGTCTGGGAGACCGTGAAGGTCGATCCGCTGCGGGTGACCTTCGCCGTCCAGGCCCCGAGGGCGTAGGCGCAGGAGGCGTAGACAATGTCGTTGGCCACCACCGGGCTGGCGGCGATCGACGTGGAGGACGGGGCGAAGGAATGGCGCCACAGAACGTCGCCGGTTTCGGGCGATAGCCCGAGCGTCCCCCGGGAAGTCACGAACACCACCTGTGGAATCCCGCCCAAGGTTGCCCGCACCGGCGAGGAGTGGGTCATGACGTCGTTCTGGCCGCTCCACAGGGTCTTGCCGTCGCTGGCTTGGACTGCCATCAGGCACTGGTTGGCGACATTGCAGTTCAGGAACACCCGGTCCCCCACCACGAGCGGCGAGGCGGCATTTTGCCAGAGAATCACCGACGTTCCGGGGAACTCGGCCAGGAAGTCGCGGCTCCAGACGACGGCACCGGTGTCGGCTCTCAGGCAGTACAGCTTGAGGTACGACGTCAGCACGTAGACCCGGTCGCCCTCGACGGTGGGTGTTGACCTTGGCCCATCAGTGCTTCCCGTGCCTCCGTCCGGGTAGAACGCCGCGTCGAGGTCCGCGGACCAGAGTTCGGCCCCCGAGGCGGAGTCGAGCGCCACGCAGAGCTCCCGTCGTTGGCCTCCGACGCGCCGGTTGACCTGCGTGAAGACCTTGCCGCCGGACACCGTGACGGAACTCCAAGCCGGATCTATGGCGCGTTTCCAGACAACCCGAGGGGAGCGGACGGCCCAATCGGTCCGGATCGGCTCGGGTGAGGATCCGTCGCCCTCGGGTCCTCGATAATGCGGCCAATCGGCCGCGGTGAGAGTTCCCTGCAGAGCAAAAAGGACCGCGAAGGAGAGCGAGGGGATCTTCATGCGGGGAGCTGCGGGTTGATGTGTCATGGCAATTTGGCCTGCCCCTATCTGGAGTCAAACCGGGGTTGCTGGCCCGCCGCCCCGCTATGGGCGGTGACGCCCCAGCGGCAGTCCCCGACCAGTGCCATTGTCGGTGAGTTCGCTGATCGCAGGGCATCAAACGGACCGGCTGGGGACTCCAGGAGGCGGTCGCAATTTCCGCGGATGCCCGCATTCTGGTTGGCAACGGGATGCATGACGGCCGGCCGGAGGGATGGATTGCGCGGGTCGAGGACCTGACGTTGCCGGAACTCAGCATCAACAAGGTCGCGGACGAACTGGTCGTGAGTTGGCCTGCACCATCGCCCGGCTGGCGCTTGGAGGCGGCGACCGGGCTCGCGGACGGTTCGGCGTGGACCGAGATCCCCGGTCCCTACCTGACAGGAGACAATCGCCGCATCTCCTTCCGCGGGGCGTTGCCCGACGGGAATCGATACTACCGGCTGGCCAAACCGTAGACTGAAGCTTCAACAAGTCGGTGTCCGGACCATCCCCAGAACCGTAAGAAACGGGCCAAGAAGTGTTTCCCGATTTTTGACGCCTTCATCGAATTCCCTTATCCGCGCCCGGATCTCTGGCGACGGCTCAGGGTTGGCCTGCGGGGAGCGTTTCCTGAGCGCGGCGCGTTCAAGAGCCAATTCCCAACAAACAAAGCCGGCCGGGATTCCAACCCGACTAGACCAGACAGGCGTCTCTCATCGGTCGGGTGCTGACCGGAGGGAGTTCTTGGCCGCTTCGGTGTCGTTCCTCCACTTCCGCTTGCACGAGGGTGCAAAGATCCCGGTAGGTCTCCTCTTCGGTGATGCCGTGGCAAACGCCGCCCCATGGGAATAGATCGGGACAGTAACCCACGTACAAACGATCGGATTCCTCCCAGCGCACGTATTTGAGGTATTGGTCTTGAGGTTTCATTCCTGGGTCGCCCGAAGGGCGTTGCGGACCATGCGTTCCTGATAGTGCCGGGCATCGTCACCGTCTCCGCCACTCAGGATCAATGATCCTGTGAGCTTCGGGTGCCGAAACTTCCGATGCGAGCCCTTGCCACCAGACACCTGAACGAATCCTGCACGCTCGAGATCAGAAACCAATTGGCGGAGCTTCCGAGGCACATGAGCAGGGTGGCACACAATTCCTGACTCGGCCAGACCTAGCCCCACGTAGCCCAGAAATCCCCATGAAACCTCGCGTTCTCATCATCGAAGACGACCCCAGCATTCGCCTGGGTCTGCAGGAACTGCTCGGGTCGGAGGGTTTCGAAACCTCGGTCTGCCTGCGCGGCGATCGCGCCCTCGAGACGGTCCAGCGCGAGGCCCCTGGCCTCATCCTCTTGGACGTCATGCTCCCCAAGATGAACGGGTTCGAGGTCTGCCGGATCCTCCGCCAGGCCGGCATCCGCACCCCCATCCTGATGCTCACCGCCAAGGGACAGGAAATGGACAAGGTCATCGGGCTCGACTCGGGTGCCGACGACTACGTGACCAAGCCATTCGGGGTCCGGGAACTCCTCGCCCGCATCCAGGCGCTGCTGCGTCGTGCTACCAATACCGCTCCGACGCCCAGCCCGCCCACCGACGCCCCCTTCCGCATCGGTGCCTGCGAAGTCAGTCCGCGAACCTTCCGACTTCGACGCAACGACGAGGTGTTCGACCTGACCCCCCGCGAACTTCACCTCCTGCAGCTCTTCCACCGGCATCCGGGCGAAGTCCTCAGCCGCGACCGACTGCTGAACGACGTCTGGGGTCAGCGGTATCATGGCACCACGCGCACCCTCGATCAGGTCATCGTCCAACTCCGGCGTAAACTCGGTGATCCCGGCGACGCACCGCGCCACCTTCTGACGGTCCACGGCGTCGGTTACAAACTC
>JAIXXC010000295.1 GCA_027490985.1 Verrucomicrobiales bacterium | reverse complement strand
GAGCGCAGCGATCAGGTTCCGATGAGTTCGCGCAAGGCGACGCCCCCATCGGTCAGGGCGCGCGGGCGTCCCAGTGAATCCATGAATTCGGCGCTCGGAGACAGCCCCAGGAGGTGGAACAACGTGGCCGAGAGATCGCGAGGCCGGACCGGGCGCGACTCGGGATAGGCCCCGATGCGGTCACTGGAGCCGATGATCTGGCCCCCGGGCACGCCCGCACCGGCCAAGGCCAGCGAGAAGCAGGCACCCCAGTGGTCACGCCCGCCCACGGCGTTGATCTTCGGGGATCGACCGAATTCGCCCATGGCCACCACCAGGGTTTCGTCGAGGAGCCCGCGCGCGGACAAATCGTCGATCAACGTGGCGAACGAGCGGTCGAACTGCGGGCACAGGACGTCGCGGACGCGACTGGCGTTGCTGGCATGGGTGTCCCACAGGGGGCTGCCCGCCACCTCCGCCTTGCCTTCGCGGGGCCAGTTCACCTGCACCAGCCGGGTGCCCGCTTCGACCAGACGTCGAGCCAGCAGGAGGCTCTGGCCGAATTTGTGGGGGCCGTAGGCCTCGCGGACCGAGGCCGGTTCGCGTTCGAGTTCGAAGGCGCGGCGACTCGCATCGGCATGCAGGAGTTCGAAGGCCTTCTGGTGGGATTGTTCCCACGAGGCGACCGATCCGCTGCCCACCCCGTGCCGGAACTGGGAGTCGAGTTGTTCCAACAGATTCCGACGCTCCTCCAGTCGCAGATCCGACACGCCGGCCTGACGGCTCAATCCCTCGATCTGCATCGGGAGCCGGGTCGGATCGCAGCGCATGAGCATCGGGTGCCAGGCCGGGCCCATGAATCCGCCGTTCTGGCCGGGCCAGAGGATGTTGCCGTCATTGGCCAGAGGTTCCGGGAGCACCACCGACGACATGGGCGAACGCGTGCTGGGTTTGAGCATGCCCACCACCGAGGCGATGCTGGGCCAATCCTGAGGCCCCGGCGGGACGTTCTCGGCCTTGGTCTGGGGCTCGTAGCCCGTGAGCATGAAGGCGCCGCTGGTGGAGTGGGCGTCGATCTCGGTGGTCATCGAGCGGATGACACTGAGTCGATGGGCCACCTTGGCGGTGTAGGGGAGCGTCTCGCAAAAATGGGTGCCCGGGATCCGGGTGGCGATCGAACGGAAGGTGTCCCGGATCTCCGACGGAGCGTCGGGTTTGGGATCGAAGGTCTCGTGCTGCGGAGGTCCGCCCGCCAGAAAGATGAGGATGCACGACTTGGCTTGGCCGAAGCGCGAGCCGCCACCACCGCCGGCGACGGGAGAACCCGCGGCCCGGGATCCGGGCGTCAACAGGTTGGCCAGCGACAGACCGAAGGCGCCCAGTCCGCCCACGCGAAGCCATTCGCGCCGACTGCTCAGAGGGCCGCTGCACGGAATGCGGGGGACGTTCATGGCGACAGGAAGAGGGCTGTTGGAGTTCAACAGTGTCATGCCCCCAAGCACCGGTCCACGGTCAATTCCAGCGGGCGCCCAGTCCCAGGCGCCTCCGAAGGTCGACAGGACGGGAACAACGGGAACGACGGGAAACTGGGGAAACAAACCGAACGGAGGGGGATTAAACCCGGGGAAGGGAAGATGGCTCCAGAGGTAGGGCTCGAACCTACAACCCATCGGTTAACAGCCGATTGCTCTACCATTGAGCTACTCTGGAACACCGAAATGAGCCGCGACGTTAGGCGGTTTTTCAGGGCGACGTCAACCCGGACTTCAGGTTTTCAGGCGCACTGCGCAGGTCACCTCGGGGTGGCCTCGGTCAGCGTTTTCTTGCGGAAGATCAGGACATGCTGGCGGGGAAGCGCCTTCAGGTTGTCGACGAACTCCAGACGCGGGTGATGCGCCATCTCCTTGCGCACCTGGGCGGCCGTCATCTTGTGCAGGGGCTTGATGGGGATCCATTGCTCCTCTCCTCGGTACTCCACGAAGACCAGGCGGCCCCCCGGTTTGAGGGCGTCGGTCATGCGACGGGTCATCTCCAGCGGGTGGTCGCACTCGTGGTACACATCGACCAGGATGATCAGGTCGAGAGTGTTCTCGGGAAGTCTGGGATCGGTGGTCGATCCCAAGACCGGCACCACATTGGTGATGCCTCGGACGAGCATGTTGGTGCGGAGGATGGCGATCATCTCCGGTTGGATGTCGTTGGCGTAGATCCTGCCGGCGGGACCGACCGCCCGGGCCATGCGCCACGTGAGGTAGCCGCTGCCGGCTCCGACGTCGCCCACCTGATGGCCCGGTTTGAGCCCCAGCGCGTTGACGAGCCGATTCGGGGCCTCCTCCGTTTCGCGCTCCTCCCGTTCCAGCCAAGGCGCCCCCTGATGCGACATGAAATGGGCGATCTCGCGGCCGAGGAACCATTTGCCGGTGCCGTCGAACGAGCCGGGGCGGTATTCGTAGGTCGGATCCGCTGGCGGCGGCACCGGATCGGCGGCCCGCAGCGCCAGGAACCCGGCACCGATGAGCAGGAAGGAAAGGATCGGGTTCATGGAACGAGGATCGGGGATGAAGGATCGGGGACCGGGCGAAGGGAGTGGAACGAAGGGGGGTTAGCCGGGGCGGGTGCAGGCCTGCACGAAGCCCCGGAAGAGGCGGGCGTGCTCGGGGTGGGTTCCGTAAAGGCGTTCAGGGTGGAACTGCACCGAGGCGAACCAGGGCAGCAGATCGGCGTTCTCCTCCCGGAGCTCTGTCCCTTCGATCACGCCGTCGGCCGCGCTGAGGGTGACCTTCAGCGGATCGGCCAATCGATGGATCGCCTGATGATGCGTGCTGTTCACGCCGAGGGTGCGGGTCCGGTAGAGGGCGGCGGCCTGACTGTCGGGGGTTACCTCGACCGGATGGACCACCTCGAATCGGCGATCCATCTGGGCATGCGGGATGTCCCCCGGACGCTGGGTCGGCAGATCGACATACAGGGAGCCTCCCAGGGCGACGTTGACCAGTTGATGGCCCCGGCAGATCGCCAACAACGGTTTCGGCCGTTTGAACAACTCGTCGAGGAGGGTGAGTTCCATGACATCCCGATCCGGCTCCGGGAACTCGCAGCGCTCCACCAGCGACTGGGGAACCTCGGGCCAATAGAGCCGGGGATGGATGTCGTCGCCTCCGGTCAACAGCACGCCGTCGACCCGTTCCAGGTACTCGGCCAAGCGCCCGCGATGGGTGAGTTGAGGCAGAGCCAGAGGCAACCCTCCGGCATCCAGAACCGCTTCGAGATACCGGCTGCTGACACTGATGGAGTGGTCGGGGAACTCCGCGCCTGCGGCGTGGGTGCTGGGCGTCACCAGAATGATCGGGCGGCTCATGACGGTGACTGTGTCCCAAGACCGCGCGGATTCAAAAGGGGAAACCCCGTTGAATCACCGGAAGCGATGTTCCGGGAAGACTTCCCGGATGCGTTTGCGCACCGCTTCGATGTGTTCGGGCGGATACCGCCGACGCACGTACCCGCGCTCCAGGGCGTCAAGGAGTTCCAGCCAGTCTTCCAGAGGCGGTTCCGGCATCGGGACCCACTCGATGTCCGATCCGCGCCGCTTCGGGCGTTCGAAGAATTTCCACTGGTCACCCACGTGCTGGGCATAGACGTGGCGTTTGATCCCGTCGGGTCCCGGGGTGGTCCACCCGATGTCGGCTTTGGCTCCCATGTCTGTGGTTATTCTTCGGTTTCAGGCAGATCGACCGAGGCGACGGCCATGGCGGCGATGCCTTCCTGGCGACCGACGAACCCCATGGTCTCGTTGGTCGTGGCCTTGACGCCCACCTTGGTCGCCGGAATGCCCAGAGCCGTGGCGATGTGCGCCTTCATGGCGGTGATGTGCGGATAGATCTTGGGCGCCTCGGCGATGAGGGTGGCATCGATGTTGACGATGCGACCGCCCCGGGCTTTGACGCGTCGGGCGGCCTCTTCCAGGAAGATCCGGCTGGGGGCGTTCCGCCAGGTCGGGTCGGTGTTGGGGAAGAGATGGCCGATGTCGACCTCGCCGATGGCCCCGAGGACGGCATCGGTGATGGCGTGCAGCAGGGCGTCGGCGTCGGAGTGGCCATCCAGACCGCGGGTGTGCGCGATCTCGACGCCGCCCAAGACCAGCTTGCGATCGGGAACCAGACAATGGACATCGTATCCGATGCCGACGTGTACCATGCGGAGGAGTCTAAACCCCACGAGGCTTGGCGGGAATCCGGAAAACGCGCCGAACGCACCGACGAACGCGTCGACCCATCGCGCGCAACCGGGGCGGTCGGTCCGCCACGCCGCTCACATCAACTTGAGCTTGGGCAGATCCTGCGAATCGACCAGCCCCACCGGTTCCTTGCGGGCATTGACCACGATCAGGTCGTCGATGTTGCGCTCATTGAAGATGCGCAGGGCATCGACCGCCAGCGCGTCGTCACGGATGGTGATCGGATCGCGGGTCATCACCTCTTTCAGCGGGCGTTGCAGGATGTCCTCGTGGGCCGAGAGCCGGCGGCGCAGGTCGCCGTCGGTGAACACACCGGCCAGGCGCCCCCGGCCGTCGACCACGCTGACCGAGCCGGTCTTGGCCCGGGTCATCGTGAGCAGGCCGTCCTGCACGCTCTGATCCTGACGGGCGACCGCGTTGCGGTGATCGCGCCGCATGATGTCGCCGACCTTGTAGAGCAGGGCCCGGCCGATCGCCCCGGCCGGATGGCGTTGGGCGAAGTCCTGCTTGCGGAACCCGCGCGCGGTCATGGTCGCCAGGGCCAGTGCATCCCCCATGACCAACGTGGCGGTGGTCGACGAGGTGGGAGCCAGATTGAACGGGCAGGCCTCCTTGGGCACGCGGACGTTCAGGATGACATCGCTGTGCTCCCCGAGCGTGGAGCGGGGGTTCCCGGTGAGGGCGATGATCTTCACGGAGAACCGGCGCAAGGCCGGCAGCAGGTCGGTCCACTCGGACGATTCGCCCGAATAGCTCAGGGCCAGGACCAGGTCGCCGTCCTGCACGAGGCCGAGGTCGCCGTGCAGGGCGTCCACCGGATCGAGCACCACCGCCGTGGACCCGGTGCTGCTGAGGGTGGCCGCGATCTTGCGGCCGATGTTGCCCGACTTGCCGATGCCCAGGACGACCAGCTTGCGGCGGGCGGTCAGGGTGGCGCAAATCAGCCCGACGGCCCGGTCGAAGGCCTCGTCGAGCGACGATTTCACCGAGCGCAGGGCGGCCAATTCGATGTCGAAGACCTGGCGGGCGAGTTTCAGGTGGCTCACTGCCCTCAGGATGTCACCGCCCCGGGCCGGGATCAATGGTTCGGCCGGACCGTGGCTTGACCGGAGGGGCCTCGGTCGGAGGGACCGAGGGTCCGGCGACGCGGTTCACGTGGGCTTGCACCGTGTCCAGCAGCGCCCTCATGACCGGGTCGGGATCGCCCTGCCAGACGGCTCCCAGGCGTAGCGGAGCGAGGTCGATCAGGGGCAGGGCTCGGAGGCCCTCGGGGGTGGGGGTTCCGGGAACGGTCAGACCGAGGCCGATGCCGAAGCCGTTGCGCACATACACCGACACCAGTTCCAGATCGGTGACCTCGACCCGGGTCGGCCATTCGATGGAACGCGTCTCCAGGTATTCCCGAAAGCGTCGGGGGGCCAATTCGGAGCCGGTGATGGAGATCAGAGGCTCCTCGAGGTTCTCGGCCGCGGCCGCCTCCAGGATTTCCGAGGCATGCCGGAACCGCGAGGATTTCGGGACCCACAGCACCAGCGGCAGTTCCATCAGGGGCAGGTGATGGAGGCCCTTGGCGCAGTTCCCTTCGAGCAGGGTGATGGCGATGTCCAGTTCCTGGCGTTCGAGCCAGGCCTCCACCTGGGGTTGCTGGCCGGCTCGCAGCGTCAGTTGCAGGTCGGGAAAGCGTTGTCGAACCGCTTGAAGCACGCCGGGCAGGTGGTCTCGCAGGGCCATGACCGGTGCGGCCACGCGCAGGGTTCGGCACGAGCCGGTCTTGAGCCGCTGCTCGACGGTGGTCAGTTGCCCGAAGAAGGGTTGGACGAACTGGAAGAGTTCGACTCCGGCCGGCAGCAGCTCGAAGGGACGGCGACGGAAGAGTTTCACGCCGAGGTGCGACTCCAATTGGAGCAGTTGCCCGCTGACGGCCGGTTGCTGGATGCCGTAGGGCATGTTGCGCACCGCCTCCATGATGCCTCCGTACCGCGCCACGTAGTAGAACAGCTCCAGATGGTGGACATTCACCCCGCCAAGCAACCATGCCGGCCGTCGGCGGGCAATGACGGCTTCCCCGGTTTTCGACGTCTTTGGGATTCCCTTTGCGGTTCGGTGCAGTGAAAGTCCGCTGAAGCCTTCACCAACACCGTTCGTCCATCGAGTTCGTATGAAGATCCTTTCGTCCACCCTCGCCGTGGCGAGCCTCACGGCTCTCGCCGCTCAGGCCGCCGTCGATTTCTCCAAGGATATCGCCCCCATCCTCACCGAGAATTGCCTCAAGTGTCATGGCACCGAGAAGCAGAAGGGCAAATACCGTCTGGATTCCAAGGAGGCCGCCTTCAAGGGGGGCAAGAGCGAGAAGGCGGCGGTGGTCGCGGGGGATCCCGAAAAGAGCGAACTCCTCCACCGGGTGTTCCTCTCCAAGGACAATGACGAGCTCATGCCCCCCGAGGGCGGGCCGCTGGCCGAACCCCTCCGGGCCAAACTCCGGGAGTGGATCAAATCGGGTGCCCAGTGGCCTGAGGGCGTGGTGCTGACCGCGGCCGTGGCCGCGCCCGCTCCGTCGGCCGCCCAGCCGGCCCGACCCGCCCGGCCGGTGCCGCCGCTGCCGCAGTTGCCCAAGGAATTCCAGCCCGCCGCGTCCGAGGCCGCCGGAATCGCGGCCCTCGCCAAGTCCGGGGTCGAGGCTCGTCCGATCGCCCTGGGAGTGCCCTGGAAGGAAGCCAACTTCCGCCTGAAGGGCCCCGAGGTGACCGATGCCATGCTGGCGCCGGTCTCGGGGGTCAACAGCCTGGTCGAATTGCGCTTGGGCAACACCAAAATCACCGATGCCGGACTCAAGCAGGTCTCCGGCCTGACCCACTTGCAGACCCTCGGACTGGAGTTGACCGCCGTCACCGATGCCGGACTCGACCACATTCAGGGGCTCCAGAACCTGGTCTACCTGAACCTCTACGGCACGAAGGTGACCGATGCCGGTCTGGCCAAGCTCGCGGGTCTCAAGCACCTCCGGAACCTCTACGTCTGGCAGACCCAAGTGACTCCCGACGGGGTCAAGAAGCTGCAGGCGGCCCTGCCCGGACTCGACATCAACACCGGTTGGGTCGCCCCGCCGGTCGAGAAGAAAGACGAGGCCAAGAAAGACGCGCCGAAGAAGTGATCCCCGGTTTTCCGGCGGAAACCCGAAGGCCCCGAACTCCTCCGCGGAGCGGGGCCTTTTTCGCGGGCTGCGGCACCCGCGGATCAGCGGCGTGAATCGGCCCCCCGGATCTCCGGGATCAGCAGGGCACAGGCGGCCACGATCATCGCCGCCGCGATCCACCCCAGTGTTGCCGGACTCAGGGTCTGGACGGCGTGGAAAGCACACAGCGGAGCCAAGACCCCCCGGATCCCCGTGGAGAAGGTGTGGACGGCCATGTAGTCGGTGACATGGGCCGGAGGCGCCACCTTGGTCACCCACAACCCCCAGGCGACGTCGCCTCCCGCGGTCGAAATCCCGTAGAAGACCGCGCCGATGATCAACCCCACCGGGGTCTCGCTCATGAAGAAGGTGGCGATGCCCACCGCGAATCCGGCATTCAGGGTGATGCGGAGCCGGAAGAAGTTCATCCGGTCGAACAATCGTCCCCAGACCGGGCTCATGATCCAGCGGGCCGCGTTGGGGATGATCAGGGTGAGCCAGGCGATCTCGGCGGCGCTCAGGCCCAGGCCGAAGCGCGGGTTGCCCAGGTATTCCACGCGGATGGGCAGCATGGCGAGGTTGGCGAAGCCCATGAGCATCCAGGCCATCAGGGCGTTGCGGAACACCGGGTCTTCGCGGACGAAGCGCAGCCCCTGGAGCGGATGCACGGCCGCGCTGGAGTCGAGCGCCCGGGTGGGGATGCGTCGCACGGCGGCGGCTGCGGCCAGATAGGCCACGGCGAAGATCCCCGTCAACCAACGCCAGCGTTCCGGGACGACGTGGGCCGATCCCAGGGCGGTGGTGGCGGTCTCCGCGCCGGCGTTGAGGATCTGCCCTCCGATCCAGCCGAACACCATCGCCGCGGCGATGCGCACCATGAAGGCGCTCGAGTAGAGACGGCCGCGTTGCTCGACCGGGTAGTTGTCGTGGTAGATCTGCGTCATCAAGGGGATGGCGCAGGTGGAGGAAAGCAGGGCCAGCACGCATCCCGCGGTGTACACCCCCGGATGGGGCAGCAGGGTCACCAGCAGGCAGCTCGATCCGCCGAGCGCCAGCAGACCGGCGACGGCCCGCGAGGGCTGCAAGCCCAGGCTCCGCGCCGCGTTGACGACCAGCGGCGACAACAGCAGGCCGACGGAGGTGCCCGCCGCGATCAAGGCCTTGGCCCAGGGCCCCAGATCGAAGACCCGCGTGGCGATGAGCAGCAGGAAGGTGTTGCCCGCCGTTTCGATGATGCCGCCGAAGACCGACCTCCAGCGTTCCATCCGGAAGGTGATCCGGGCCCGTTCCGCGGGGCTGATCATGGCATCGGAAGCCACGGTTCGGTGTCAGGGGCCGGAGGCGGTGGCCTCATTGGGATTCGGTCTGTGGAGACCGGACCGCATCGGCGATGCGCTGGAGCCATTCCCACGTGTAGAGCCCCGTGGCGTGGCCGTCTCCCCACAGGGGTTGCACGGCGTAATTGCCCACGCGGGGCAACTTGCGCAGTTGGAACGACTCCGCCGCATAGGGCCTTTGGGGCGGGCGGTAGGTGGTTCCGAAGATGTCGGTTTCGCCCATGCAGGCGGCGCAGGGACAGAACCGTCGAAGGCTTTCGAGGGGGATGAAATCCTCACGGCCCCCTTCCCAGCGGATGGCCAGTTCCTGGGCGAAGGCGGTGATGTCGGCCGGTTGCATCGGCCGAACGGTGGGGCGGCACGGCGGTCGCGTCCAGTGGCATCGTCGCAGTCGTTCCCGTTGCGAAACCGGGGAGTTCCCTCAATCTTCGGCGCATGGTGGCACGTTGCTGGAGCATGGTCTGGATCGTCTGGATGACGGCCCTGGGGTCCGTCCGCGGCCAGGGGGTCCCCTCGGCCGACGAGGTGGTCCAGGGCATGGTCGATCGGCTCAAGACCCTTCCCGAGATCAACCTCGGCAGGGCTCATGTCTGTCGGAGGTTGACCGTCTTCGAGACTCTGGAGGCCGATGGCTCGGTCTCGGAGCGCAAGGCCAAGGAATACCGCGTGGCCGTCACCAATGGGGTCGAGACCGTGCGCCTGGTGCGCATCGACGACCGTGAACCACCCGGGGGCGATGCGCGGGCCGAGGAGCGGCGCGACCGCGAGGCCCGCGAACGGTACGCCAAGTCCAGCGCCGTCAAACGTCGCCGGGGCATGGAGGTGATCGACGAGTCGTTGGTCCGGCGATTCCACTACACCTGGGTGGGTTACGAGGTGATCGCGGGCCGGACCAACCACGTGCTCGAGTTCACGGCCCGACCTTCCGAATCGGGCAAGACCCAGGCCAATGCCTTTGCCGACCGGTTGATGTCGCAACTGGAGGGCCGGTTGTGGATCGATGCCGAAGACCATGAGTTGGCCCGCGTGGAGGCCCGCTTGGGCAAGAGCTTCGATGTGCTGGCCGGGGTCGTGGCCTCGATCCAGAAGATGACGCTCCTCATCGAGCGGTTCCGCCTGCCGGACGGCCGTTGGGTCGACGGCCGGCTGCAGACCGCCTTCGAGGGACGCAAGTTCCTCAGCGCCCTGCGGATGCGCCTGCAGGTGGATCAAGACCGGTACGAAACCGCGACGGTCAAACCGGGGTGAGTCAGGGCCGTCGTCGCCCCAGCCAGCGGTTGGCCTGATCGAGCAGCACCGCCAGGATGACCACCGCGCCGATGATGATCTGGGAGTAGTTCTGGTCGATGCCCAGGATCACGATGCCGCTGGAGATGAGTTGGATGATCAGGGCGCCCAGAAGCGCTCCGAAGGCCGAGCCCCGCCCGCCGTTGAGGCTGGCTCCGCCGACCACGGCCGCGGCGATCACGTTCAGCTCATAGCCATTGCCGTCGGCCGACGTGGCCGAACCGTAATATCCCAGCGACAGCAGGGCGGCGATGCCGGCGGTCAATCCCGACACCGCGAATACTCCGAGTTTCACGCGGCCGGTCCGGATGCCGCTGAACCGACTGGCCGTCTCGTTGCCGCCCACCGCATAGAGGCGTCGGCCGGCGACGGTCCGGCTCAGCCAGACGCCTCCGGCCATCGCCACCAGCAGCATGACCCCCAACGGCACCAGGGTCAGCCCTCCGGGCGAGGTCCATTTGACCCCGGCGCGGAATCCTTCCGGAAATCCTCCGATGCTCAGGCCGTGGGTCAGCACGAAGGCCACCCCGCGATAGATGGCCATGGTGCCCAGGGTGATGATGAACGGATGCACCCGGAGGGCGACGCTCATCGCGCCGTTGGCCAATCCGCAACAGAGGCCCGTCCCCAGGCAGACCAGGCAACCCAGCCAGGCCCCGGCGGTGCCGGAGTGGGCCGACGGTCCCTCGGGCCCGAAGGCGTGGAAGACCTGTGCGGCCAGGACGCCCGCGAGGGCATAGACGGCTCCCACGCTCAGGTCGATCTGGCCCGCGATGACCACGAAGGTCATGCCCACGGCCATGATGGCGAAGAAACTGGTGTCCTTGGCCAGTTGGGTGAGGTTCTCGGCGTTGAGGAATTTGTTCACCCGTTCCCGCGCCGCGGTCCGGTTCCCCTCGGCATCCGTCTGGAACACCCGCTGACGTTGGCCGTCGGGTCCGGTCTCGAATCGGGGGCGCTCGACCGACCCGCCGAAGAGGGTCAGCAGCGCGCCCAGGACGACCACCACCACGAGCAGGCCGGCTTCGGCCAGGCGGAGGTGCTTGGAGAGGACGAAGGAACTCACGCCGCGGAGGCTAACTCCCGGTCCGGGGTGGGCTCAATCCCCGCGGCGATCGACGCTGTTTCGGCGCCTCCCCCTGCAAAGGGTCATTGCGCTGGCGCTTTTGCCTTGGCTAGAACAACCGGCCGTGTCGTCACAGCACACCCTCAAACAGTCGGTCTCTTTTGCCGGAATCGGTCTCCACGGCGGAAACCGGGTTTCGATGAACCTCCTGCCGGCCCTTCCCAATACGGGGCTGCGATTCCGTCGGATCGACCTCGAAGGCACCCCCGAGATCGAGGCGCGCGCCGAGCATGTCGTCGACACCCAACGTTCCACCACCCTCGGCAAGGGGGCGGTGAAGGTGCACACGGTGGAGCATGTGCTGGCGGCTCTGGCCGGTGCGGGCATCGACAACGCGGTGATCGAGTTGGATGCCAATGAGCCGCCGATCGCCGATGGCAGTTCCCGGGAATTCGTCCGCCTCATCAAGGAGGCCGGCCGGGTGGCCCAGACCGATGCGCTCGAGGTCTACCGGGTCAGTGCGCCGATCGAACTCAATGTCGGCGAATCTCAGATGGCGGTGTTCCCGCACTCGGGTTTCAAGATCACCTGCACCAGTTCCGACAAAGGGGGGCGGTTCACCCAGTTCTTCACCCTCGAGGTCACACCGGCCAGCTGGGAGAAGGAATTGAGTCATGCGCGGACCTTCTGCTTCTACGAGGAGATCGAATTCCTCATCAAGAACGGCTTGATCAAGGGCGGGAGTCTCGAGAACGCGATCGTCATCCGCGAGGATGCCGTGCTGACCAACGAGCCGCTGCGGTATCCGGAGGAGTTCGTCCGCCACAAGATGCTCGACATCATCGGCGACCTGGCGCTCATCGGCCGCCCCATCCAAGGGCATGTGATCGCCACCCGCCCGAGCCATCACGCCAACACCGAACTGGCCAAGGCCATCCAGGCCCAGATGCGTCGTCCGCTCGAGGCGGCGCAGACCTTCGCCCCGCCTCCGGCTCCGGCGCCCGAGGCCAAACCCGCCCCGGCCAAACCCTCCAAATCAGCCCCCGCTTCCGCTTCCGCCACCGTGAATTCTCCGACCTCCACCGAATCCCTGGTCCGCGACGGGGCCACCCTCGACATCATGCAGGTGATGCAGATCCTGCCGCACCGCCCCCCCTTCCTGATGGTCGACAAGGTGACCGTGATCGACGGGCCCCGCATCGTCGCGCAGAAGAATGTCACCATGGGCGAGCCGTTCTTCGAGGGTCACTTTCCGGGCCATCCGATCATGCCAGGTGTTCTTCAGCTGGAGGCCATGGCCCAGGTGGCGGGCATCCTGATGATGCGGCAGGCCGAGAATGCGGGCAAACTCGCCTATTTCATGTCGGCCGAGGACGTGAAGTGGCGCAAGCCCGTCCGCCCGGGCGACATCCTGATGATCGAGGTCGAGATGACCAAGGCGCGGGGCAAGATCGGCAAGGCCAAGGGGCGGTGTACCGTCGATGGCGAGGTCGTCAGCGAGGCCGATGTGACGTTCATGCTGATGGATCGTTGAGGTCCAGGCCCCGTTGCGCCCCCCTCATCCCTCGTCCAAGCGCCATGATCCATCCGACCGCCATCATCCATCCGCAAGCCCGCCTCGGGGCCGACTGCCACATCGGTCCCTACTGCGTGATCGGAGAGCACGTGGTCTTGGGCGAGCGTTGCCGCCTGCACAGCCACGTGGTGCTCGACGGACACACGACGTTGGGTTGCGACAACGAGATCTATCCCTTCGCCTCGCTGGGCATGAAGACCCAGGACCTGAAATGGAAAGGGGGGGTGACCCGGGTGGAGATCGGCGACCGCAACGTGTTCCGCGAATACGTCAGCGTCCACAGCGCCACCGCCGACGGCGGCGTCACGCGCGTGGGCTCCGACAATCATTTCCTGGCCAACACCCATCTGGCTCATGACGTGCAGGTGGGCAATCGGGTCATCATGTCCAATCTGGCCACCCTGGCCGGGCATGTGATCGTGGAAGACCATGCGATCATCGCCGGGTTGGCGGCGGTCCACCAATTCTGCCGCATCGGCCGACACGCCATGGTGGGCGGGTGCTCGAAGCTCGTCCAGGATGTCGCCCCGTTCATGATGGCCGACGGGAATCCGGCCGAGACGCGCTTCGTCAACAAGGTGGGTCTCGAGCGGGCGGGTTTCAGCGCCGAGACCATCGCCACGCTGATCAAGGCCTACAAAACCGTGTTCCGTGCGGGCCTGACCCTCGAAAACGCCCTGGCCCGGTTGGAGGAGGATTCGTCTTCGTGCCCCGAGGTGGCCGAATTGATCCGATTCATCCGGGGCAGCCAGCGCGGGCTGGCTCGTTGAGCCGCTGCGCCTCGGGCTCGGAGCCCCCGGACTGGGCGGCCCACTCGTTCAAGGCGGTCTCGACCGCTTCGATCACGCTGTCGGGAGTGGAGGTGCCCGCGGTGAGGCCGACGGTGTCGGTCGGACGGATCCAGGTCGGGTCGAGGTCGGCCGCCGTCTGCAGCCAGTGGACCCGGTCGCAGCGACTCCGGCAGGTCTCGACGAGTCGACGGGTGTTGTTGCTGTGGGCTCCGCCGATCACCAGCACCACATCACAAGCCCCGGCCAGATCTTCGGCGGCCGTCTGCCGGTCTTTGGTGGGTTGGCATACGGTGTCGATCCAGCGGATCTCGGAGCGGGGGAATCGCCGGCCCAGATGGGCCACCAGGTCGCGCACCCGGGCCACCGGTTGGGTGGTTTGCGAGACCACCCCGTAGCGGGGGCGTTCGGGAAGCCGGTCGATGTCGTCCTCGGTCAGCACCACCTCGCACCCCGGATGGTCTTCGGTCAGGCCCCGCACCTCGACGTGGCCGGACTGCCCGATCACCAGCGGATGGAACCCGGCCGCCACGAGCTTGTTGAGCGCCTGATGGGCCCGGTGAACCAGCGGGCAGGTGGCTTCGGTGACCGTCAGTCCCGACTGTCGAAGGCCTTCCATCCGACGATTCGAGGCGCCATGCGCGGTGATGAGCACCTCGCGGGTCGTGATGTCGGAGGCGTCTTGCCGGATGAGCACGCCGCGCGAGCGGAGGTCGGAGAGCACGGTCTCGTTGTGGACCAGATCGCCCAGAACAGTCACCGGACCCGAGGCTGCCCGGTCATGGGCCAAGCCGATCGCGTCCCGAACCCCGAAGCACATCCCCATCGCCTTCGCTCTCAAGAGTTTCATTGGCTACTTTGTATTGCAAAGTGTCTGAGTAAAAACAGTGCCTCGTGTTCAAAAAGAATCAAGGTGCGGGGGTTGTTTTTCGGAACTGGGAGACGATCTGCTCGAGGTGACCCAGATACTCGGTGAAGGCGCCCCGGCCGCACTCGGTCAAGACGCAGGTGGTCTGGGGGCGGGCTTCTCCCGTGGATTTCGACAGGGCGACCAAGCCCGCCTCCTGCAGGATGCGCAGGTGCGAGGTCAGGTTGCCATCGGTCATGCCCAGCAGGTTGCGAAGATCGGTGAAGGTCAGTGAAGGCGCAGCCGACAGAGCGGAAACGATGGCCAGGCGGGCCTTCTCGTGGATCACCCGGTCGAGGTTGGGGAAGGGCTCCGGGTTCACACCGAGGACTTCTTCTCCGTCCAGCGCAGATAGAGGCCGTAGGCGAGGTGCCCGCCGCCGAAGGTGACGGTCATGACGGCGTGCGCCATCCGGATCGAGGGTTCGATCTGGTGGGGGTTGGCCGCCGACAGGGCGCTGAGCAATCCGGCGATGACGAATCCCCAACCGAAGAGGCGCATGCCCCGGGGCATGAAGAATCCGGCCGAGTGGACGGAGCACCCGTAGAGCACCAGCCACAGCGGGGGGAGGGCCACGGCGATCATGGCGCCTTCCTGATGGATGTTCACCAGGGGGCCGACCACCGCGGTGCCCGCGAAGAGCGCCGGCAAGAGCGCCGAGGCCACCCGGCGGGCCGGTGGGGTCCAGAAGGGTTCTCCCGCGGCGAAGGCCTGTCGCCTCATGAGGAGGAACGCCGTGGCGGCCCCGGCCAGCCCGACGGCCAGCCAGTAGAAGGCGAACGAGCGGGCGTTGTCGGGGATCAGGAGCGGCGCGGCCAGCCCGGCGACGGTTCCGATGAGTCCCACCGAGGTCATGACCGGCGCGAGGGCGCGGCGGTAGACCGAGGCCCGTTCCATCAGGGTCCGGATCGTTTCGAGCTGTTCCCGAGCCGTGTTGTGATCCACGGGCCCCACAGTCGGGGGCGGGGCGTCGGCGTCAATCCCGGACTCCGGCCTTCGCTCGGAGGCGGCCGGCGGGCCCTGACCCCAAGAGCCCCACGCAGGAGTCCCCGGACCCCTCCCGGGAATCCGTTGCCCTCAATCCGACCTTGACGGGAAGCCCCAAGCTTCTCTACGGTTACAGACCGTAAGGAACTTTCCGTCGGCGTTGGCGCCGACATGCTTGAGTCGGTGAACAACCGGCTTTTTTGTTACCCCGGTTTCCGGGATTGGCTGACGACTATGAACGCGGAGATTTTGGCGGTTGTTGAGTTCTGGGAAAAGGAGAAGGGCATCCCCAAGGATGTCCTGCTCGGTGCCATTCAGGAATCCCTGATGCAGGCCGCCAAGAAGGCGGTGGGCCCGGCCCGTGAACTGAGGGTTTCCATCGACGGGCGCTCCGGAGACATCAAGGCCTGGGCCAAGCTGGTGGTCGCCGAGAAGGTGCTCTCCAAGCACGACCAGATCACCGTGTTCGATGCTCGTCGTGCCGGTCACGCCGAGGCCAAGGTGGGCGACGAGATCGAGGTCGAAGTCACCCCGGCCGGTTTCGGCCGCATCGCCGCCCAGTTCGCCAAGCAGGCCATGATGGCTCAGCTCCGCCGGGCCGAGAAGGCGATGGTCTACGACGAGTTCAAGGACCGTGTCGGCGAGTTGGTCAATGGCACCGTGCGACGCTTCGAACGGTCCGATGTCGTGCTCGACCTCGGCAAGTTCGAGGCCATCATGCCCAACCGCGAGCGGGTTCCGACCGAAGAATACCAGATCGGCGAGCGGATCCGCTGCTACGTCAAGGCGGTCGAGCAGACTCCCAGGGGGCCCGAGATCGTCCTGTCGCGGGCCGATCCCAATTTCGTCATCAAACTGTTCAAGGTCGAGGTCTCCGAGATCGGCGACGGCACCATCGAGATCAAGGGGATCGCCCGTGAACCGGGTTTCCGCACCAAATTGGCGGTGTTTTCCCGCGATCCGAAGGTCGATCCCGTGGGCGCCTGCGTGGGTCTCCGGGGTCAGCGGGTGAAGAACATCGTCCGTGAGCTGAACAACGAGAAGGTCGACATCATCCCGTGGTCTCCCGACATCAAGAAGTATGTCGAGAACGCCCTGGCTCCGGCCAAGCTCAAGACCTTCGAGGTCGACGACCAGCGCAAGCGTGTTCTGGTCCACACCTCGGCCGACCAATTGTCGCTGGCGATCGGCAAGCGCGGGCAGAATGCCCGCCTGACCTCCCGCCTGACCGGTTGGAGCATCGACATCGAGGCCGAAGCCTCGGTCTTGCCGGGCTTCGATCAGAAGGTGGCCGATGCCGTGAGGGATTTTGCATCCGTTCCGGGTATCACTGAAGCGCAGGCGCGGATTCTGGTGACCACCGGATTCCACAGTCTGGAGGACGTGATCCAACAGATCGGTATCGAAGATTTGCAGGGGATGGAAGGGATTGGCTCAGATGCTGAGTCGATTCTGGAAGCGATTCGGGGTGAACTGATCCGACGCGCTGCCGGTGGTGCTGGCCCCGAAGCCCACTGATCCCGTCCTGGGTTTGGTTTCAATGTCTGGATCGCCGATGGTCCAGATGGTCGCGCACGGCGCGGTTCGGGGAACGTCGGTGGTGAAATAAAAAGCAGTATGCCCGTTCGCATTTACGAGATCGCCAAGAAGCTGAACCTTGAGAGCAAGTTTGTGCTCAACAAGGCGAAGGAACTGGGCATTGCCGCAGCCAAGGTCCCGTCGAGCACGCTCGACAAGATCACCGCCGAGTTCCTCGAGGAGCAGTTGGCCCCTCTGGCCAAGCCCTTGGAGCCGACCAAGCCGGTGGAGGTCACCCCGGTCACGATCATCCACGCCCCTCCGCCGCCTCCGGTCGAACCTGAGCCCGCTCCGGCCCCGGCTCCGCCGGCAGTGCCCGCATGGGTGCCCGAACCCGTCGCCGCCATCCCGTCCGCGGTGGTCGAGCCCGCTCGCCCGGTCGTGGTTTCAGAGACCGAGGTTGCCCCGATCTCTCAGGCTCCGGTGTCGCATCCGGCCGATCACGCCCCGGACTCGGCGATCAAAGTCCCGGTGGCGAAGGCTCCCGAGGGGGTCGACGAACGTCCGATCCCCACCGAGCCAAGTCGGGTCGAGCCCCCTGCGACGAGTCCGATCTCGGCCGAGGTGGTGCAGCCCGAGCCTTTGGAGCCTGCAGCGTCGGCCCCGTCCGACGTGCCCGTCGCGCCCGTGGTTGCTCCCGCGGCCCAACCTCCGGTTCCTCCGCCCGTCCAGACCGGTCAGTTGGTGGGTCGCATCGATCTGAGTCAGTTCGGATATGGTGGGCGTACGACGCGCGGCGTCAGCACCCCGCCTCCCGCCCGTCCGGCAACGCCGCCTCCTCGCGACGACCGCCGCGGTCCGCCGCCTCCCCAGCAGGGCCGTCCGGGGCCGTCCTCGTATCAGGGTTCCCGCCCGGGTCAGCCCCAGCGTCCGGGTCCGGGTCAGTACGGTCGTCCGGGTCAGATGGGTGGGCGTCCCGGTGTCGCCGCAGGCCCCGGCCCCCGGCCGGCTCCGCCCGCGGCCCGGCCCCAGTTCGCCGCCGACGCACCCACCATCATCATGCGTCCGCCCATCGTGGTGCGGGAACTCGCCGAGCAAATGGGCAAGAAGCCCTTCCAGATCATCGGCGACCTCATGCAGATGGGGGTGTTCGCCACGGTGACCCAGACCATCGACGCCGAGGCGGCGGTCAAGATCTGCGCCAAGCACGGCATCCGCTTCGAGACCGAAAAGCGCGACAAGGCGGCCCACGTCGTCAACGTCCCCAAGGAGGAGAAGCTCGAACTCGACAGCGAGGACAAGCCCGAGACGCTCAAGGCGCGTCCGCCCGTGATCACCATCATGGGCCACGTCGACCACGGCAAGACCTCGCTCTTGGACGTCATCCGCAAGGCCAATGTCGCCTCGGGCGAGGCCGGCGGCATCACCCAGCACATCGGTGCCTACACCATCCAGTATCCGCACCCGAACACCGGCAAGCTGGAGAGCCTCACCTTCCTCGACACCCCGGGTCATGCCGCCTTCTCGGCGATGCGCGCCCGTGGTGCCAATGTCACCGACATCGTCGTCCTGGTCGTGGCGGCCAACGACGGCGTGATGCCCCAGACCCTCGAGGCCCTGGCCCACGCCAAGGCGGCCAAGGTCCCGATCATCGTGGCGGTCAACAAGTGCGACCACCCCAACTCCAACCCGATGAAGGTGCGCCAGCAGCTTCAGGACAAGGGATTGGTGCCGGACGATTGGGGTGGCGACACCTTGTTCGTGGAGTGCTCGGCGATCACCAAGAAGGGGATCGACACCCTCATCGACTCCATCCTGCTGCAGGCCGAGTTGCTCGAGCTCAAGGCCAACCCGGATCGCAATGCCAAGGGCAATGTGATCGAGTCGGGCGTCGAGGCCGGTGGTTCCGTGGCCACGGTGCTCGTCCGCAAGGGCACCCTGCGCATCGGTGATGTGATCATCTGTGGTGAGCACTACGGCAAGGTGCGCGCCATGATGAACGAAGAGGGAGTCCGCCTGAAAGAGGCCACTCCGTCGGTGGCGGTTCGCGTGCTCGGCCTCAATGGCGTGCCCGATGCCGGATCCGAATTCAGCGCCGTGGAGAACGAGCGGGCCGCCCGCGATCTCGCCGAGGAGCGTTCCGACGCCCGACGCAAGTCCGAGATGGACGGCGATCGCCGCAAGACCCGCGCCTCGCTGTCCGACCTGTTCGGCCGCATCGGCGACCTGACCGCCAAGGTGCTCAAGGTCATCGTCAAGGCCGACACCCAGGGCTCGGTGGAAGCCATCGTCGGAGCCTTGCGCGAAATCAAGTCGCAGAAGGTCTCCCTCGAGGTCGTGCACAGCGCCGTGGGCGCGATCAACGTCTCCGACGTCAACCTGGCCCGGGGTTCCAAGGCCGTCATCCTCGCCTTCCACACCCGCGTCGACAACAACGCCGCCGAGGAAGCCAAGCATCACGCCGTCGAAATCCGCCTCTACGCGATCATCTACGAGTTGATCGATCAGGTGAAGGACGCCATGGCGGGTCTGCTCGATCCGCTCCTCAAGGACGTGGTGGTCGGCCAGGCCGAGGTCCGCAAGATTTTCGATCTCTCCAAGGGGGGTCGGGTTGCGGGTTGCGCGGTCACCACGGGCCGTCTGGTCCGCGGCAAGATGCGTCTGCGTCGCCGGGGCAATCTGGTGTACGAGGGCGTTTCGCTCACGCTCAAGCGCTTCCAGGACGAGGTGAACGAAGTTCGCTCGGGCATGGAGTGCGGTGTGCGACTCGATGGTTTCGACGACTATCAGGAAGGCGACATCATCGAGTGCTACTCGGTGGAGAAGATCGCCGCCAAACTCGAATAACCGCAGCCGTGCCTTCCAATGTGCCACCGGCCCCGAGCCGGCGTCTGCAACGCGTGACCGAGCTCCTGAAGCGCGAGGTCAGCGAGTTGCTGCGGCGTGAACTGAATGTCGAGGAGGTGGGCCTGCTCTCGGTCAACGAGGTGAAGGTGTCTCCCGACCTCAAGACGGCCACCGTGTTCGTCGGCTTCGTGGGCAATCGCCATCAGCGATCGGCCGCACCCGACAAGCTCGCCCAGCGCGCCAAGCACATCCAGATGTTGCTGGGATCCCAGTTGAGCATGAAGTGGACTCCCGTCCTGAACTTCCTGCTCGACGAGTCCGTCGAGAAAGGCAATCGCGTGTTGGCCATTCTCGAGAGTCTCGACCAGGGGCAGAAGCCCGGCGCCTGAATCCTGCGATCCGAACCCCGGCCTCCCAACCCCGGAATTCCTGTCCCAGAGCCATGCCTTCCCCCGAAATGCCCAAGGCGGTGGAGAACATCCTGGCCGCGATCGATGCGGCCCGGTCCATCCTGGTCGTGGGTCATATCCGGCCCGACGGCGACTGCATCGGCAGCCAGGTCGGCCTGGCGATGGCTCTGGAGGGCGCCGGCAAGGACGTGACGGTCTGGAACCAGGACCCCGTTCCCGACAAGCTCCGGTTCCTCGATCCCGACAAACGGGTGCGCAAACCGTCCGCAGGCCGTCAGTTCGATCTGGTGATCGCCACCGACTGCGCCGCCTTGGACCGCATGGGGCGGATCACCGAGTTTCTCGAGGAGGGCGTCACCTTGGTCAACATCGACCACCACGCCTCCAACACCCGCTATGGCAAGCTCAACTGGGTTTCGCCCCGGGAGCCCAGCACGGGTGAATTGATCTTCGATCTGTGCAAGTGGGCCGGTTGGAAGGTCACTCAGCCCATGGCCGACTGCCTCTTCACGGCGGTCAGCACCGACACCGGCAGTTTCCAATATCCCAGCACCACTCCGGACACGTTGCGCACGGCCGCCGAATTGGTGGAGCGCGGGGCGGGGTTGGGGCGGATTTGTCAGGAGGTCTACCAGAGCTATCCGATGACACGGGTGCGCCTCTTGCGTCACGTCTACACCCAGTTCCGATTGTCGGATGGCGGTCAAACGGCCTACTTCTGGCTCAAGAAGCGCGACTATGCGCGGGCGGGTGCCTCGACCGAAGAAAGCGAAGGACTCATCGACCACATCCGGGCGATCGACGGAGTGGTGGTCGCCATGGTCTTCGAAGAGGTGAGCGAAGAGGTCACCCGGGTGAGTTGGCGATCCAAGTCGGCCCGGGTCGATGTGGCCGCCATCGCCCAGAAGTTCGGTGGCGGAGGTCACAAGGCCGCCGCCGGGGCCCGGATCGAAGGCCGGCCGCTGGGGGTCCAGCGGAAGGTCCTCAACGAGGTCCGCAAATCCCTCAAGGCCTCGGCCTGAGCGCGGCCTCTCTCCCGAGTTTCCCCCTGCGTTCCGACGGCATCTTGATCGGTTTTCATCTCCAAGTTTCCGATGGCCATTCCCACCCTAACGCCCCTTGACGGGGCCTTGCTGGTCGACAAACCCGCGACCTGGACCTCACATGACGTGGTCGCCAAGCTGCGCAACCACTTCCGCCTGCCCAAGGTGGGCCACTGCGGCACGCTGGATCCGATGGCCACGGGCCTGCTGATCCTCGTTCTGGGGAAGGCCACCAAGTATTCCGAGCGCCTGATGTCCTCGGACAAGGTCTACGAGGGGGTCCTGCGTCTGGGTGAGACCACCGATTCCTACGATGCGGACGGCGAATTGGTGGACTCCCTGCCGGTGCCGCCCCTGTCGCTGGACGACCTCAACGAGGCCGCCACCGCCTTCACCGGAGACCTGCTGCAAACCCCGCCCATGGTGAGCGCGGTCAAGATCGGCGGTACGCCGCTCTACAAGCTGGCCCGCAAGGGGCAGGAAGTCGCCCGCGAGCCCCGTCCGATCCATGTCTACACCTACCGGTTCGACGACTACGAAGAGCCCTTCGCCTATTTCCGGGTGAGCTGCACCAAGGGCACCTACATCCGGAGTCTGGCCCACGATCTCGGTCAAAAGCTCGGTTGCGGGGCCCATCTCACCCGGTTGCGGCGCGTCACCAGCGGCCGCTTCGATGTGGCCGATGCCGCACCGCTCTCGGAGATCCTCCAGTGGGATTTGCCCACGCTTGAAAAGCACGTCATCCCCTTCCTGAAGCTCAAATCTTACGAGTAGGCTTGCAGGCGGAGGGGTGGCTCCAGAATCCTCCGCGGGCATGTCCTCCGACGGTTCCCCCGCCTCCGTGGAAACCCGTGCCGCTCCCGCTGGCCGGCGGCTCTGGGTCTTCCGCGGATTGGCCCTGTTGGCCCCGGTGCTGATCCTGGTGGCCGCCGAAGTGGGGTTGAGGGCGAGCGGACGCCATCGCCCGACGGCCTTCTGGTTGGAAGCCGGTGAGGGCATGCTGAGGGCCAACCCCGCCTTCGGGGCCGCCTACGTCGGCGAGACCCTGGCCCGGATGCCCCGGCCCCTGAAGATCCGCGAGGTCAAGGAGCCCGGAACCTTGCGGGTGCTGGTGCTCGGTGAATCGGCCGCTCTGGGTGATCCGGAGCCCGGCTTCGGCATGCCTCGATTCCTTCAGGCGCAGTTGGAGGCGCGGTTTCCGGGTCGCAAAGTCGAGGTGCTCAACGCGGCCATCACGGCCCTGAATTCCCACGCATTGCGCCGGATCGCCGCCGATTCCACCCGATTGGGAGCCGATGTCTGGGTGATCTATCCGGGCAACAACGAGGTCCATGGCCCGTTCGGACCGGCGAGCAATCCGCTGGGCAAGGCTCCTTCGCTGGCGGTCGTGCGGGCCGGGTTGCTTCTGCGCAGCACCGCTCTGGGTCAGTGGATCTTCCGCATCCGGGACGGACAGGGCGAAGGGTTGTCGCTGGCCCCCCGTTGGGCCGGGCTCGAGACGTTTTCCAAGAACACCATCGCTGCCGACGATCCCCGCCTCGAGGCCGTGCGCCAGGCCTACCGACGCAATCTCGCCGACATGGTGCGGTTCGGTGTGGAATCCGGGGCCCAGGTGCTGCTGGGGACCATGGCGGTGAATCTTCCGGATTGTCCGCCCTTCGGTTCGGTGCCCCTCGAGGCATCGGGCGTGGCGGTCTTGGAGTGGAAGGCCCTG
>JAIXXC010000090.1 GCA_027490985.1 Verrucomicrobiales bacterium | reverse complement strand
GTGGTCTTCATCCGCAGTTCCGATCGTTTCATCGCCCTGCCCGACCGGGCCGCGGCCGCCAATCGGGCCGATGCCGACCTCTACGTGAGCCTGCATTTCAACGGATTCGACGGGCCCGGAAACGATTCGGTGCAGGGTTTGGAAACCTACTGCCTCACTCCGGCGGGTGCGCCTTCGACCAATGATTCGCAGCGACGAGGGCGGATGGCGGGGTTCGATGCCAATCGGTTCGACCGCGAGAACCTGACCCTGGCCCATCAAGTGCACCGGGCCATCCTCGATCAGACCCCATTGGCCGACCGGGGCGTGCGCCGGGCCCGCTTCAAGGAACTGACGCTACTGCGCATGCCGGGGCTGCTCGTCGAGGGGGGCTACATGACCCACCCCGGCGACACCCGGCTCATGGACTCGAAGCGGTCGCGGGATCAGCTCGCCGCCGCCATCGCCGACGGCATTCTGCGGCACAAACGACTGGTCGAACGCGGCACGCCCGAGTGAGCGGCCTCGACGGGGATCAGGGGCGCTTGCCGGTTTCCAACTCCTGCACCAGCTGCTTGGCGCCGTAGACACTGCGAAGAGCCTCCAGAATGCCCGCGCTGTGGACCGAAAGGGCCCGGGCCTGGGTCTCTTCGTAGGCGAACCCGAGCACCAGCGATTCGATGTTGCCATCGAAGATGATGCCCACGAACTCCCCGTTCCGATTCACCACGGGGCTGCCCGAGTTGCCCCCGATGATGTCGTGGGTGGACACGAAGTTGAACGGCACCGATGCCTGGATGGACCGACGCTTCTTCAACCAGCGCTCGGGCAGGTCGAAGGGCGGCCGCCCCTCCATCTCGGCCGAACGCTCGAAGATCCCGCCCAGCGACGTCGTGGCAGGGATCGTTTTGCCCTGAGAAGTGTATCCCTTCACGACCCCATACGACAGACGCAGGGTGAAGGTGGCGTCGGGGTACTGCCCCTTGCCCTCCAGCGCGAAACGGGCCGCCGCGATGGCCGCATGGGCCTGTTTCTTGATCTCGGACTGCGCCTCCATCAACTGACGCACTTCGCGGGCTTCGGCGTCCACCGACTTGGCCACGAGGATGAGCGGATCATCGGAGGCGGCCATCGCGATAGCCCCCCCCTTGTACAACCGGCGGCGTTCGTCGACGGAGCGAAGACGACTGCCATTGATGAGCTCCACGGCGCGGGCCCGTGGCGATTTGCCGGCCAACACCTTTTTGACCGTGGGATCCTCGGCTCCCAATTGCTCGCTCATGTAGGTGAGCGAGTCGGCCAGATTGAGGATCTCGAGATCGGTATGGATGGGCTTGTCGGAAAAGAGGCCCAGTTCGAGCGAGGCACGCCCGGCCTCGGCGAACTCGCGGAGGCGTTCGCCATCGGCCTTGGGGTACTCCTCGGCGGCACGCACCAGGAGGTGGGCGATGTCGAACAACTCGGATTGGAAGGCCTGCCCGGCTTCGAGCAGGCGGTGACGCCGCTCGTACCGCCCGATGGCCACCTGCGCCTGCTGGATCCGATCAAAGGCCGCCGCCGCCGAGGCGAAAGCCGGATTGGCGGCCAGCTTGATGCGCAGGGCCTTCTCCTGCTGCCGCTTGGATTCCATCAACGCCGGGTCGTACAGCCCCGCGTGCCCCCCGTCCCGGGCCTTGCGGCTGTTCTGGATGCCGAAGAGCTCGTCCTTGGCCCGGCGGGCATTCTCGGCGCTCCGCTCGCTCCAGGACCGCAGAAGCACTTCGCGGCGCTTCAAGTAGGCCAGCGAGATCGGATACTGCCGATCGCGGAGGTATTCCAACTCGACCACCGTCAGCAATCGCTCGGTCCGGCCCGGATGCCCGGAAACGAAGGTCAGCTCGCCCTCGGCAGCCCCCTGTTTGGACCACTTCAGGGAGTGGGGCACCTTCACCGGCTTGCCGTCTTCGTAGGCGCGGAAAAGGCAGATATCGAGGTCGAAGCGCGGATACTCGAAGTTGTCGGGATCGCCGCCGAAGAAGGCGACCTGTTGCTCGGGGGCGAACACCAGGCGCACATCGGTGTACTTCTTGAACCGGTACAGATGGTACGCCCCGCCCTGATACAGGGTCACCACATCGGAGCGGAGACCCGTGGCGTCCAGCGACTCCTTCTCGATGGTCGCCATCACCCGGCGACGGGCCTTCACCGCCTCGGCCGGAGGCATGTCGGCCGTCACCGCGGCGTTGACCCGCTCGGTGACATCGGTGATGGACTGGAGCACGTTGAGCTCGAGGTCCACGCACGGGATCTCCTCGGCCTGGGAACGGGCGTAGAACCCATCGCGCAGGTAGTTCTTCTGGGCGCTGGAGACCTTCTGGAGGGCATCGGCCCCGACGTGGTGATTCGACAAGACCAGGCCGTCTTCGCTCACGAAGGAGCCGGATCCGCCCGAGTTGAAACGCACCGACGATTTCTGCAGGTGCTCGAGCCAGGCGTCGGTGAGTTCGAAGCCGTATTTGGCCTGGATGCGTTCCCGCGGAGGATTGTTGTAGAGCCACATGCCCTCATCGGAACGGACGGCCCCGACACCGCACCACACCGCCAGCGAGGCGGCCATCAAGGTCTTGCGTGACATCCCCCCAAGAACTCCCGAGGCCCCCACTCCGTCAAGGGACGAATTTGACCCCCGGGTTGGGGCCATCGCAGCGCTCCCCAAGCGGAACGCCCGTCCGAAGGACCGATCCGAGACCATCGTCCCGATTGACAGAAGTGAGGCAATTGCCGTAACACGCCCCCCGCAGCCGAAGCCCGGTCGGTGTCCAATCGACGGGGCGCGGGGGACCCAACGCCGGGGTGAATCCATCATTCCGGCACGGGGCGCAGGGCCGAGCGATCGACCCGGGGCACTTCCAGGCCCTAGCCCGACAGCTAACCTCGCAGGCATTTGGAAGGGTATCCGGTCGTGCGCAGTTCGGCGGAGTCGGACTTGCGACAACGGTGACCCTCGGTCGCTGGTTTGTTGCAACCATCATGAACTCGATTCCCATTCCGCCGCCCAGGTCGCCG
>JAIXXC010000186.1 GCA_027490985.1 Verrucomicrobiales bacterium | reverse complement strand
TCCACCACGGTGGACAGGGTGCTCTGGGTGATTTCCACCGTCGCACTGCCATAGGCCACCTGGGCGATTCCCAGACCGATGCTGCCGCTGATGCGGAAGGTCGGATCCGTGGTCGACAGGCCGACACCCGTGTCGGCGAGGGCCGATTGCTTCCAATCGAGCACCTTGCCCTGGTCGACCGAAGTGCGGTTCATCTGGAAGGCCAGCGCCTTGCCGACGAGCTGAAGGTCGTTGACTCCCTGCAACTGCAGACGGCCCAGGCTGCCCTTCAGTCCGGTGTACTTGCGCACCGACGGCAAAGCATCATAGACCGACCCGGAGGTCCCCGTTCCCGTGGCCCCCTCGGTGGCCGTGAAGATACCCACATCGAGGCTGCCCTCGGTCACGGTGAAGCCCACCGCCGAAGCGTCATTGCTGGCCGGCGGAGTCACCGTGCCGAAATTGCCCAGAGTCGAATCCTCGTTGAGCACCGCACCGGAGCCGATGTAGAGCGTGGCGTTGCGGATCGCGAGGCCCAGCAGACTGCCCTTCAATTGCCGGGTCGACGCATCGTCCGGATCGTCCACGCCCGAGACCACCCGTTGGCTGAAATCCACCGTGGCGCTGCCGTACACGACATTGGCGATGCTGAATCCGGCCGAGCCCCCGATTTGCAGGGTCGGCGACGTGTTCGTCAGCGTGAGTCCGGCCGTGGAGAGCGAAGCCTGGTTCCAATCCAACCGGTCGCCGCCGGTCACCGACGTGCGGTTGATGCCGATCGAGAAACTGCGAACGATAAGCTTGATCGCGTCGACGCCCTGCAACTGGGCGCGACCGAAGGTGCCCATCAGGCCCGTGTATTTGCGGGTGGCGGCCCCCTCACCCACCGTCAGGATGCCCAGCGTCATACTGGCATTGGACACCGCGAACCCGACGGCGGTCGGATCATTGCTCGTCGGCAAGGCCACCTTGCCAAACGACTCCGAGGTGGCGTCCTCCACCAGCACCGCACCCGAGCCGATATAGAGTTTGCCCTCGGTCACCGCGAACGACAGCAACACACCGCCTTGCGAGGCCGTCAGGCCGGGCACCGTCACACCGGTCACCGCCGAGCGGCTCACGGAGATCGTGGCGCTGCCGAGCACCACGTCGGCGATGCTCAGGCCGACGCTGCCGCCGATCCTGAAGGTGGGCGAAGTGGAGTCGAGATTCACCTGGGCGGCGGACAACCCGGATTGGGTCCAGTCGAGTCCGCTTCCCGGAGTCTGCGAGGAACGGTTCATCTGGAAGACCAGACCGGTGCCGATCACCTTCACCACATCCACGCCCTGGAGTTGCGCCTTGCCCAGCGATCCTTCCAACCCGGTGTACTTGCGGCTCGGCGTCAACGGCGTGTAGGTCGTCCCATTCGCCGCCACGGCCGAGGCCGTGAACACACCCAGGTCGAGGCTGCCCCCGGCAACGGCGAACCCGATGGCCGTCGGGTCATTGCTGGCCGGCAAGGTCACCGTCCCGAACTCCGGCTTCGTCGAATCGATATTCAGGCGGGCACCCGAGCCGATGAACAGGGTGGCATCGGTGATCGCGACGGACAGCAGGTCGCCCTTCAACTTCTGGGTGGTGGCCTCATCCGGATCATCGATCCCGCTCACGATCGAGCGGCTGAAATTGACGGTCGCGCTACCGAACACCACATCGGCGATGGCCAAGCCCACACTGCCACCAATGCGGAAGGTCGAATCGGTGGGGCTCAGCGCGATGCCCGCGTCGGCGAGGATGGACTGGGTCCAATCGAGCACCTTGCCGTCCGTCACCGAGGTCCGGTTCATGTCGAGGCGCAGGGCGGTGCCGATCAACTTGAGGGCATCGACCCCTTGCAACTGCGCCTTGCCCAACGCGGCCTGCACGCCGGTGTACTTGCGCACGACATCGGCCGTCGTCGCGGTGAGCACCGCCAGATTCAAGCGGCCATTGGCGACACTCAAGCCGACGGCCGTCGGCGAGTCGCTCGGCGGCAACACCACCCGGCCGAAGGTGCCGCTCGTCGAATCGAGGTCCAGAGTGGCCCCGTTGCCGATGAACAAATCGGCCCCGGTGATGGCGATCACCAGCAGATCACCGCTGAGCACAGCGCCGTTGTTGGACTCCGGATCCAGGACACCCGCCACCGCCTTGCGGCTGACGTTCATCGTGGCGCTCCCGAAGACCACATCGGCGATGCTCAAGCCCACGGAACCACCGATGCGGAACGTCGGATCGGCCGGGGTCAGGTTGATCCCCACCGACGTCAACCCCGACTGGGTCCAATCCATCACCCGAGCGCCGGTGACGGAGGTCTGGTTCAACTGGAACTTCAGGTCGGTTCCGATCAACTGAACGGCGTTGATCCCCTGCAACTGGGCCTTGCCCAAGGCGCCATCGAGGGCCGTGAACTTCCGGTGATCGACCAGCGGGGTGTAGACCGTCGCGGTCGAGGCCATCGACTCGCGGGCCGTGAAGATGCCGAGCTTGAGCGACCCACCCTTGACGCTGAAGCCCACCGCAGCCGGGTCGTTGCTGGCCGGGGTCGTGACATTGCCGAACCCAAGACTGTTCGAGTCGGTGATCAGTGAGGCGCCACTGCCGATGAACAGCTCAGCCTGGGTCACCGAGATGGTCAGCAGATCGCCCTTGAGCACTCCACCCGGCACCACATCGGGATCGATGATCCCGCTCACCTCGGAGCGGCTGACATCGATGGTCGCTGAACCGAAGACCACGTCGGCGATGCTCAAGCCCACGCTCCCGCCGATGCGGAACTTCGGATCCGTCGG
>JAIXXC010000241.1 GCA_027490985.1 Verrucomicrobiales bacterium | reverse complement strand
GCGGCGTCACCGGGATTCAGGGCTTCGCCTGCGGTGTGACCGGAGAGGTGGAACGCAACGGAGGGGTCGGCGGGATCGCCTTGAGGTGTTTGGAGTCGAGACGGTCACAGGCCCACAACACCCCCCGCGTGACCAGATCGAGATAGCGCTCGTCGCTGACCGTCTCGTTGAAATGCCCCAGCGAGGTGCTGAAGACCCGAGTGGATCCATAGCGGTTGACCCAGGTGATGGCACAGTCGTCTTCTCCCTGCGCTCCGCGCTGAAGCACGGTGGCCGTCGGAAACACCATCACGTTGTTGTACAACTCCTCGTCACCGGTGAGCCAATCCCGCCAACCCAGACCGCGGATGATGGGGTGCTGCGGGTCCACCGTCCGAATCCGGATGGGCGTGGCCTTGCCATGCTTCATGGATCGCAGGCCGAGGTATTCCTGCCACAGGTCACCCGGAGCGGCGCGGTAACTGTGGACAGCGCAGTGCAGGTTCACTCCCGGCAAACCGGCCCGGTGGGGCGCCAGGATGCGGGAGATCCACTGGGTGTCGGCGACCGCCCCGAAGCACTCGTCGTGGATGACCACATCGTAGCCCTTGGCCCAGTCGGGATTGTCATACAAGGGAATGCGGCTCTCCTTGGAAGTGCCGCCCTGCTGCACGGTCTCCACCGTGATTCGAGCCCGCGATTCGATGCCCCGCTTGAGCACATCCTTCTGGACCGGATAGTCGTGGCAGCACCCGCCACACACGAGCAATGCCCGCAACACCCGGGGCTCGGCGGCCGAAACCCCGGAGGCCACCGCCATCATCCAACCGAGGGCGAGCCAAGCCAAACGCGATGACATCTTCATGATCGGATCGACAAAAAACGAAGGTGGTACGGCGAACGAGACGAGTGAAGCGAGTGAGGCGACCGGGGTCCCGAATCAGTCCAGTTTGCGGACCCAGATGTTGCGGTAGCGCACCGGATTGCCGTGATCCTGGAGCATCAAAGGGCCTGTGGGAGTCGCACCGGAAAATTTCGCCGAGACCGAGGCGTCGCCCAGAACCGGGATGTGGTCCTGAACCAGAACCCCATTGTGGAGCACGGTGAACGAACCCGGCTGCACCTTGCCATCGGCCCCCGGCTTCGGCGGGTGGAACACGATGTCGTAGGTCTGCCATTCTCCGGGCTTGCGGGAGGCGTTCACCAGCGGCGCGTTGTGCCCGTAGAACGACGCGGCCTGCCCGTTGAAATAGGTCTTGTTCTGATAGGAATCGAGCACCTGGATCTCATACCGACCCTGGAAATACACCCCGCTGTTGCCCCGCCCCTGCCCCTCTCCCTTGACCTCGGCCGGGGCGGCCCATTCGAGGTGCAATTGGATCGCACCGAATTCCTGACGGGTCATGAGGCTCTTGCCGTGCACCTCCATGTAGCCGCTTTCCACTTTCCACTTGGGCTCGCCGCCATCATCGCTCTTCCAGGACGACAGGTCCTTGCCGTCGAACAGCACGACGGCATCCGACGGAGGTGAGCCCGCGGTGCCCGGGGTGACGGGGGCGGGTTCTGGGTTGCCGCCCGGTGCGGCGGCGAAGGAGAGGAGTGCCGCCGAAACCGCGACGACTGGGAGCAGGGAAATGGCCCGGAAATTCATGAAGAACGAGGATGCTGTTGAAATTGCCCCGGATCGTTGCCGGAATGCGATGGGGGTCAAGGCTTCCCGCCGTCAACTTTTCACCCGGTCCACTCGTTTGGACTTTGTGCCTGACTCGGTGCCTTTGGTAACACTGACGCACCGTGAGTGACGTCGCCCCCAGCCTGTTGCTGCTCATCCCCGCCTACAACGAGGAGAACCGCATCGGCCCCGTCCTCGAAGACTATGCGGAGTACTTCCGTCAACACCATCCCGGGCGTTTTCAGATGGTCGTGGTGCTCAATGGATGTCGCGACAACACCCTGGGCGTGGTCCAGGACGCCGAGCGACGCCATGCCTGCATCACCCACACCGAGTTCCCCGGGGCCATAGGCAAGGGCGGGGCGTTGATCGAGGGGCTCAAGCTCGCCCCCTTGGCGGACCTGATCGGCTATGTGGATGCCGATGGTGCGACGCCTCCGAAGGCCTTCCACGATCTCGTGCAGGCGGTGGCTTCGTCCCCCATCGACTGCGCCATCGCCTCCCGGTGGCTCCCCGGCGCCGTCGTGCACCACTTCCAACCTGAGAACCGACGGTTCGCCAGCCGGTTGTTCCATCTGTTCGTCGAATTGTTCTTCCGGATGCGGATCCTGGACACCCAATGCGGAGCCAAGGTCATGCGCCGTCAGGCCGTGGAGTCGATCCATGATCGTCTCTCGCTCGCGGACCTCGCCTTCGATGTGAACCTGCTCTACTCGCTCACCCGGGCAGGGTTCAAGATCCGGGAAATCGCCACGGAGTGGTCCGACAAAAGCGGTTCCAAGGTGGTCTTCAACCTCCGGACCAGCCTGAACATGTTGCTCTCTCTGGTGCGCCTGAGGCTGATCTACTCGCCCTTCTACCGATGGCTCGGGCCCTTGCGCCCCGTGGAGGCGTGGCTCTACACCCAACTCCGCGCGCCACAACCGGTGCGCCACTCGACTTCGACGGGCGACGCCACCGTCAGCAGCAGCGGCTTGCCCCCCTCACGATCCGGACCCCGCGACGGGATCTCGGCCGATTGAGAGGGAGGCCTCGGCCTGCAGTTTGTCGGACTCGCGACTCAAGAAGCGCTCCAACACCTCGAACTTGGCCACATTCTCGGGCTTCAACGCCATGAGAGCGCGGTGGGCATCCAAGCAGCACTTCAGCACCTCGGATTTCGAGACCGGATCCAGGGGTACCTCGACCGTATCGGGAAACGGCGTGTTCAGCGCCTCGTCGGTCAGCACCGAGATCTGACCCAGGACCCCATGGTCATCCAGACCGTCGAGGATGCGCTGGGGAGCCCGGTACACGGCGAACGAGGTGCCGGTGGCCCCCACCAGTCGCGAAACCGTCCCTGAAAAACCGCTATCCATCAGAAGCGCCTCGGAGAGGTCCAGGACGATGCATCGGGCGCCTTGCTGCTGGAGACGGAGGATGAGTTTTTCAAAGGCCGGGGCCGATTCGGCCGCGGCCCGCCCCTGCAGACGCACAATCGCCTGAGGACCGTCCAAACCCACCGAGATGGAGCATCCGGGCAACGCCACGCCCCCAACTATCCGCGTCGACATCCCCCGGTCAAGACATCGCCCGTGCCGCCTCCCGGGGGGCTCCACCGATGACGGAGATGGGGGCGCGTTTCATTTGAGTCGCCCCGCTCTTGCTGATCAGTCCGGGGTTCTGCATCGTTGGGCGATTGAACAAGTCGGCCAGAGCAGAAATTCCTCGAAAGACGGTCTACCGGCTCTCGCAGTACCTGCGGTGTCTGCAACGCCTGAAGAGCAATGGCCTCCAGACGGTCAGCAGCGAGGCACTGGCCCGGGCGGCCGGGGTCAAGCCGACCCAGTTGCGCAAAGACCTGACCTATCTGGGGCAGTTCGGCACCCGCGGCTTGGGCTATGATGTGGTGCAGTTGGCGGAGATGATCACCTCGCATCTGGGCACCAATCGCCTTCAACCCGTGGTGCTCGTGGGCGTCGGCAATCTGGGAAGCGCTCTGCTGCAGTACCGCGGTTTCGAGCCCGAGGGATTCGAGATCGTCGCCGCATTCGACCTCGATCCGAATCGGACCCGGGAGATCCCCCTGCGCGTGCCCTTGCTGGGGATGGACCGTCTGGAGGAGATCCTGTCGGAGCACCACGTCCGCATGGCGATTCTCTCGGTGCCGGCCGCCGCCGCCCAGGAGGTCACCAACCGCCTGGTGGAAGCCGGGGTGCTCGGAATCCTGAATTTCGCGCCCATCGTCCCCGCGGTGCCGGAACATGTGGTGGTCAATCACGTGAATCTGGCGATCGAATTGGAGAATCTGAGCTATTTCCTCAACGATTGAGTCCCGTTCAAAGGGCGCTTGATCCCCCCCGGAGAGCGCCGGAACCCCACGAAATGACCCTCCTCCAACCGGACCCCGCCTCGCCCCGCCCCGAGAGTCTGCCCGACATCCGGAATGAAAGCCGGACCACCTTGGGGCACCAGTTCTCGGCCTGGAACGAACCGGCCTACCGTCTCGAACAGGTGCTGGACTGGCTGTACGCGCGCCGCGTCGAGACCTGGGATGCCATGACCAATCTCCCCAGATCACTGCGATCCCGACTGGCCTCGGTCTGGTCCCTCGGCTCGTTGAGCCTGATGCGCAAACAGGGCTCCCGGGACAGCACCCAGAAATTCCTCTGGCGACTGCAGGACGGGTCGCTCATCGAAAGCGTGCTGATCCCGGCCAACCCGGCCCTCTACGGCGAGGCGGCCGATCGCCACACGCTGTGCGTCTCCACCCAGGTGGGCTGCGCCTACGGCTGCCGCTTCTGCGCCAGCGGGTTGGACGGGTGGAAACGCAACCTCGCCCCATGGGAGATCATCGGTCAGATCCTCGGGGTGGAACGCTGGCACGCCCAGCAAACACCCTCGCCCTCCGGACACTCGAGCGACACGGGCTCCGCCAATCGGTTGGTGAACAATCTGGTGATCATGGGCATGGGGGAACCCATGGCCAATTACGACTCTCTGATGGCGGCCCTCCGTTCGCTGAACGCCCCCTGGGGCGGAGGGATCGGTGCCCGGAAGATCACGATCTCGACCAGCGGACTGGCCCCCAGGATCCGACAACTGGCCGATGAACCCGAACAGTTCCGTCTGGCGATCTCGCTGCACGGCGCCACCGATGCGGTTCGCAACCAGATCATGCCGGTCAATCGCAAGTACCCGCTGGCCGAACTGACCCAGGCCTGCGGCTACTACCTCGAAAAGAAGGGCAAGATGATCACCCTGGAATACATCCTCATCCAGGGAGTCAACGACGCCACGGCCGAGGTGAAACCCCTGGCGGATCTGGCCCGACGCCTGCACGCCAAGGTGAATCTGATCCCCTACAACACGGTCGAGGGCCTGCCCTGGAAACGGCCCGACGAGGCCCGATGCCAGCACTTCGCCGAAGCCCTCACCCGCAGCGGAGTCACCTGCACGCTCCGTCTGGAGAAAGGGCACGACATCGATGCGGCTTGCGGTCAATTGCGTCTGAAGACCGAACGCGAACTGGCCGCCGGCCCGGCAAATCCCGGCTCCGGCATGGACCAACCGGCCGGCGAGTCGTAGGGTCTGGCCGGTGATCGCACTCCTCGATTACGATTCCGGGAACATCCGCAGCGTCGAAAAAGCCCTCCGCAAGGCCGGCGCGGAGGTGGTGCGTGCGCGCACTCCGGAAGCCATGGCCGAGGCCCGCGGCATCGTCCTACCCGGCGTGGGCGCCTTCGACGACTGCATCCACGCCCTGGAGCGCCAAGGCCTTCTGGAGGCCGTCCGCGCCTGGATCGCCGCCGACCGACCGTTTCTGGGAATCTGCGTCGGGTACCAGGCCCTCTTCGATCGCAGCGAGGAATTCCAGTCGCGGGCTCCCGGGCTCGGGATCTTTCCCGGATCGGTCGTCCGATTCGAACCCACGGTCGAGATGCCGCACCTGAAGATCCCCCAGATCGGCTGGAACCGGATCCACCTGAAACAACCGGACTGCCCGCTTTACAAGGGCATTGCCGAGGGCAGTTGGTTCTATTTCGTCCACAGCTTCTACCCCCGCCCCGCCCTTCCCGAGATCGTGGCCACCGAGACGACCTACGGCGCCACGTTCGCCTCGTCGATCCGGCGCGGAAACACCTTCGCCACCCAATTCCACCCCGAGAAAAGTCAGGAAAACGGCCTCCGCCTGCTGGCCAATTTCGTGGAACTGGCCGAGACGGTGCGTCGCTGAGACACGGTTGGCGGCGAAACGGTCTCCTCCGCCTCGGGCCCCCCCCCGTTGCGAGGGGTCAATGCGGTCCCGCGGGGCCGGCGAGCTCACCCGCCCACGGCGCCATCGAGGCCAGGACCGAATCCACCGACACCGACGCCATGAGGCGGGTCAACTCGTCGGCGCTCCCCGCGATCGGGCGCCCATCATAGCGATAATACTCCAGATGGCGGCCGCCGATGGCCGGATTGGGGATCAACGTCCAATCGGTCCTCCGCGGATGCACCGGACGGTTCAAGGTGGGAGTCTCGATCACCCATTGCCGTGGCACCCGCAGGGCGGCGGCGATGTGCATGAACACCGTGTCCACGCTGAGGAACCCCCGGGCATGCCCCACCAGGGCCATCGCTTCTCGAAGGCCGGGTGCGTTGGCTTCCAGGAACTCGACTCCCTCGGCGCGCAATTGGTCGTGCAGCACCCGTTCTTCCTGCGCCCCGAACAGGACCACGGGCACCGACGGGTACAACCGCTTCCACCGACGAAGCAGTTCGGCATAGTGGCCCACCGGCCATCGCCTCAGGGCGAGGTTCTTGGTGCCTCCCGAGCCGGTGTGGAGGCCCAGCCAGGCGCTCCCCGTCAAACGGTGGTGCTCCAACCATTCGACCGCCCACCGCCGTTCGGCCTCGGACAGGAAGACCTCGTACCCCGGACACGCCAACCGGGGAGTCAAACCCAGGAGTTCGAGCAAACGGGCGTTGTTCTCCATCACATGGAGCGAGTAGTCCTGCGGCCGGGATCGGGTCACCAGGAGCCGATCGAGCCATGACTGGTTCTCGTATTCGTGGCTGAGGCGCTCGCGGGCCCCGATCAACCGGGCGATGAGGCGATAGCCGCGCCGCCCCTGGGTGTGGGTGTTGATCGACAAATCGTACCGCCGGCGCCGCAGTTCCAGGCAGCGGGCCACCGAAGACACCCGACCCGCCTTGAGGAAATCATGCCGGATCACCTCCCGCACATGCCGATTGCCCCGGAGCACCTCGGCCGCCCCGGCCCAGAGCACGAGCACATCGATGGCCGCATCGGGGTATTGGAGACGCAACTCATGCAACAGCGGGGTCGCCATGAGCGTGTCGCCAATGCCGGACAGAGACAGGACGAGGATGCGCTTCACCGTGCCCTCACGGTATGGACCCGCCGCGGTCCCCACAAGCAGGGGAACTCCCGGGAACACCGGGCTTGCCCTGTTCGCCGGGGATCCTGCTCCAGCGCGCCATTTTGTTGGCGCAAATGACTTGCGGTGTCCCGAGTTCGGACCAATCTTGTCTTCCCGCAGGTGACGACGCAGTCCTCGACGTCGTCCGAATTCCCCCAGGTCCAATCCCCACACGGAACTGCGTTGGCGCCGTCCGAGGGCGCTCTCGAGGCGAGCCCATCCGAACCCGACCGGTTTTCCAAACACCCGTTTTCAAAATGCCCCGCGCACCGAAAGACCCGTCCGCGCCCAAGAAGGCCCGGACGCCCCGAAAGAAGGCCGATGCCCAGCCGGAACTTCCCGAAGAATCCACGGCCACAGGCGCCGTTGCCTCCCCCCGCGTCGACAAAGCCATCAGCGACAAACCCATCAGCGGCAAAACTCCCGTCGATAAAACCGCTGCCGAAGACACGTCGCTGATCCCCCACGATTCACCCGCGACTTCCGAACCGGTCCGCACCCGTGAGTCCGACGAAGAGCCGCTGGTGGTCAAAGCCTCTCCGTTGCCGCCCCGGGCCCGCATGGCTCCGCCGAACGAAGACGCCCCGGTGCCCGACGCCCCCGAGAAACCCAAGGTGGTGATCGAGCCGAAGAACCTCAATCTGCACGAACTGCAACCGATGCCCATCGGTCCCCTGGCCGAGGTGGCCAAGCACTTCTGCATCGAGAACTACGGCACGCTCAAACGGCAGGAGATCATCTTCCAGATCGTCCAGCGCAACCTGGCCGCCGGCGGCATCATCAACACCCGCGGGGTCCTCGAAGTCATGCCGGAGGGCTTCGGCTTTCTGCGCTCACCCGCCTTCAACTACCTCCCCTGCCCCGAAGACATCTACGTGTCTCCGTCGCAGATCCGGCGCTTCGATCTGGCCACCGGTGACGATGTCGAAGGCCAGGTGCGTCCGCCGAAAGACAAGGAGAAGTTCTATGCCCTGCTGAAGGTCGAGCGGGTGGCCGGCCTGGATCCCGACAAGGCCAAGGAGAAGACCCATTTCGAGAACCTCACCCCGCTCTTCCCGAATCGCCGTTTCCTGCTCGAGACCACCCCCGACGAATACAGCACCCGCGTGGTGGACATCGTCTGCCCGGTGGGCAAGGGCACCCGCGGACTCATCGTGGCCCCGCCCCGCACCGGCAAGACGGTGCTGATGCAGAAACTGGCCAACGCCATCCTGAAGAACAACACCGACTGCCACCTGATCATCCTGCTGATCGATGAGCGTCCGGAAGAGGTCACCGACATGGAGCGCTCCTGCCGTGGAGCCGAGGTCGTGAGCTCGACTTTCGATGAACCGCCCGAGCGGCATGTCCAGGTGGCCGAGATGGTCATCGAGAAGGCCCGCCGGATGGTCGAGCACAAGAAGGACGTGGTGATCCTGCTCGATTCCATCACGCGGTTGGCCCGCGCCTACAACACGGTGCAACCGCATTCGGGCAAGATCCTCTCGGGCGGCGTGGACGCGAACGCCCTGCACAAACCCAAGCGCTTCTTCGGTGCGGCCCGCAACATCGAGGAAGGCGGGTCGCTGACGATCATGGCCACGGCCCTCGTCGACACCGGCAGCCGCATGGACGAGGTCATTTTCGAGGAATTCAAGGGCACCGGCAACATGGAGATCCACCTGGATCGCTCGTTGGTGGACCGCCGCATCTTCCCCTCGATCAACATCGAGAAATCCGGCACCCGGAAAGAGGAATTGCTCTACCATCCCGACGAATACCAGCGCATCTCGGTGCTGCGCCGCGCTCTGGTGGGTGTTCCGCCGGTCGAATCGATGGAACTGCTGCTCGGCAAGCTCAAGAAGACCCCGAACAACATCATGTTCCTCCTGTCGATGGGCCAAGGCTCCCGCTGAGCCCATCGCGGAGGGATTCCCGAGCCGGGTTCAG
>JAIXXC010000096.1 GCA_027490985.1 Verrucomicrobiales bacterium | reverse complement strand
TTCGAACGCATGCACCAACAAGTCATGCCCCTGTTGGACGACGAGCAGAAGCACCTGTTGGAAGAGCACATCAAGAAGATGGAACGCCGCAACTCCGAGCGTCGGCGCGGAGGCGGCGGCAATGCGACCAACAGCGGGCCCGAGCGGAAAGGGCCGTGACACCCCGACGCGGGGCCACACACGCGGGGCCTTCGACTGGGCTGCCGCTGGAGGCGACACCCTTCCGATCCCAATCCCGATCCCGATTCCGCCGATGGAATCGTCGGCTCTGAAGGCGGGTTTTGCTTGCCGAGCGAGTCCGTCCCACCGAGAACCCTTCTCACGCCCATGATTCGACTCCGCCAAGCCCTGCTGGGGCTTCTCTGCTGCTGCATCGCCCTCGCCACCCAAGCCGCCGAGAACTCGGGCCTGAAACGCACCGAGGAGATCTACGGCCGCAAGTTCGGCACCGCCCTCACCTTGGACGTACTCCAACCGGTCAAGGCCAACGGACTCGGGGTGATCTGGGTGATCAGCGGCGGATTCTACTCCGACCACAACGGGATCAATCCCGCCTACTGCAAGGCCCTGCTCGACGAGGGGTACACCGTCTTCGCCGTCGTCCACGGCTCCCAACCCCGCTTCACCGTCCTGGAGATCGTCGAAGACATGCACCGGGCGGTGCGCTGGATCCGGCACCATGCGGCCGATTACGCCATCCGGCCCGATCGGCTCGGCATCTTCGGAGCCAGCGCCGGCGGTCACCTGTCGCTCACGCTCGGCACCCAGGGCCGCGAGGGCGACCCCAAAGCCGCGGATCCGGTGGATCGTGAGAGCAGCCGGGTCCAGGCGGTCGCCTGCTTCTTCCCTCCCACGGATTTCGAGAACTGGAGCGCCCCGGGCGACACCCAGGTCGGCGTCGGCAAAGTGGGTCGCCAGTTCTACGGCGCCTTCGGGGCCCGTTCCGACACCCTCGAAAGCCGCCTCGAATACGGCCGCCTGATCTCGCCGATCCACGCCGTCTCCCGGGGCATGGCCCCCACCTTGGTGATCCACGGCGAGGCCGACGGGCTGGTGCCCATCTACCAGGCGGAGATCTTCGAGAAGCGATGCCGGGAGGCCGGGGCGGTCTTCAAACTGGTCCGCCTGCCGGGCAAAGACCATGGCTGGCCCGGCATGGAGAAAGACCTCGTGCAGTTCGCCGAGTGGTACAAGGCGCACCTGAAGTGACCCGGACTCGGAACCGGCGCTGACCGATGCCGAACGGCTCCCTCGCCGGTCGCTTCCGCTTGCCTCCGGGTTTGACTCCGACAGGGCCGCTTCCGGAGACTCCGTCGCATGAACTCCCTCCGGCTGGCCGCAGCCCTCGTGTGTCTCGCTTCCACCCAGGCTTGGGCCGTGGACGACTACCCCCTCGGAGCCGACTCCACGAACCGCGCCCCCGGAGTGCTCAAAGGCCGGGTCGAGACCTTCGAGTTCAGCGAGTCGAAGGTGTTCCCGGGAACCACGCGCCAGGGATGGCTCTACATCCCGGCCCAATACGACGCCGCCAAACCGGCCGCCCTCATGGTGTTCCAAGACGGCCATGAGTACGTGCGGGAGAACGGCTCCCAGCGGGTGCCCATCGTGCTGGACAACCTCATCTCCCAGGGCGAGATGCCCGTGACGATCGCGCTCTTCCTGAATCCCGGACATCGCGGAGCCGGCGCCCCCGCTCCCAACGGGTGGGGCGATCGCAACAACCGCTCCTTCGAGTACGATTCGCTCAGCGCCGACTATGCGCGCTTCCTCGTCGACGAGGTGATCCCCTTCGTGACGAACCGGTACCAGGTCCGCATCAGCGACGATCCCGAGATGCGGGGCATCGCGGGCATGAGCTCGGGCGGCATCTGCGCGTTCACGGTCGCCTGGGAGCGGCCCGATCAATTCCGCAAGGTGCTCTCCCAGATCGGCAGCTTCACGAACATCCGGGGCGGCCACGCCTACCCGGCCCTGATCCGCAAAACCGAGCGCAAGCCGCTGCGGGTGTTCCTGCAGGATGGAGTCAACGACCTCAACAACCTCCACGGCGACTGGCCCCTGGCCAACCGGACCATGGCCAGCGCGCTGACCTTCGCGGGCTACGACAACCGCTTCGTCATGGGAGACGGCGCCCACAACGGCAAGCACGGCGGGGCGATCCTGCCCGAGTCGCTGCGGTGGCTGTGGCGTCCGGCGATGCGCCCGCCCGCCCCGAGCACCAACAACTGGAACGGCGACGAGGCCCTCAACAAGGTGCTGGCCGGCGGCGGCACCGACGCCCCCTGGGAACTCGTCGGCGACGGCTTCGGATTCACCGACGGCGCCTGTGGCGACACCGAGGGCAACTTCTACTTCTCGGATCTGCCCAAAGGCCTGATCTACCGGGTCGCCGCGGGGGCCACGAAAGCCGAGCCGTGGCTGACCAACGGTCCCAAGGTCAGCGGCCTCAAGTTCGGCCCCGACGGCCGGCTCTACGCGGCCACCCAGGGCGAGGCGCCCAAGATCGTGGCCATCGATCCGGCGACCCAGGCCCTCCGCGATGTGGCCACCGGTGTGAAGCCCAACGACCTCATCGTCTCCAAGGCCGGATGGATCTACTTCACCGACACCGGCGCGGGTGAAGTCCAGGCCGTGCCCATCGGGGCCAAGTCCCTCTCGCGCCCGCGCACCGTCGCCGGCGGGATCACCTCGCCCAATGGCATCGCACTCTCACCCAAGCAGGACTTCCTGTACGTCTCGGAATACGGCGGCAAGCACGTCTGGAGCTACGCCATCGCCCCGGATGGCAGCCTGAGCGCCGGAGAACGCTCCATGACTCTGGTGGTGCCCGCGGGCAAGAAGGACAGCGGCGGCGATGGCTCCACGGTCGATGCCCTGGGCCGGATCTACGTAACCTCGCATGCGGGCGTGCAGATGTTCGACTGGAGCGGCCGCCTCGGCGGGGTCATCGCCAAGCCTCGCGCCGACAAGGGGGTGTACAGCTGCGTCTTCGCCGGCCCCGGCCGCGCCTACCTGTACGTGTGCGGAGGCGATGCGGTGCATCGGCGCAAGACGCTGACCCAGGCACCGTGAGGTCCGTGGGCTCGATGGACAGGCGTTTCCTTCGGAGCCTTCGGAGCCTCGGGCGGTGCGCTCGTTGGGAATTCGGCTTCGGGCATCTCCGAAGTCGGCTGGCGGCGGGACGATTCGATCGAGCCCGCCGCTGGGCGAAAGGCCGGATCCCGGGCGCTCGGGATCCAAGGCGGGCTGCTCAGGCCCCCTGAGCGGCTGATCCCGTGCGGGGCCTCCGCCCCATTCCGGGTGGGGCCAGTCACAAAGCCCTGAAGTCCACGCCCTGATCGGACGATGTGCTCAGCAGAACCACCCGGCGAGGCGATCCTCCTCCCGATGAGGGGCCGGGCGTGGATCCGACCCTCCACCTCGGTGCGGGTGGTCGAATCCCTCCTTCCATGATTGTCGACATGTGCATGACCCGGAGCGTGGAGACCGTCACGCCTGAAACCCCACTCCACGACGCGGTGCATCGGATGAGCGCCCGGCACATCCGCCGCCTGGTGGTCGTGCAGCAGCGGGCCATCGTGGGCGTGGTCTGCAAGCAGGACATCGTCCGCGCCTTTCCCCCGGACCTGAACCCCTTCTCGGTCGCCCACCTCGACGCCATCCCGTCTCTGGGCACCGTTGCCGACGTGATGCACAGCCCTGCCATCACCATCGAGGCCGACCAACCCATCGAAGCGGCGGCCCGGAGGATGACCGAGCACCACATCGGCGGACTCCCGGTGGTTCAGGGCGACAAGCTCGTGGGCATCATCACCGAGTCCGACATCTTCCGGGTCTTCAGCAAACTCCTGAGCGGACAGCTGGGGTCCACCCGCATCACCTTCGACATCACCCAACAACCCGATGCCCTGCCGCAACTGATGGTCCTGTGCCGGGATCTGAAGCTGGAATTGACGAGCATCATCACCTTCGTCGATGGAGCCCGTCGCCTGGCCGTGGCCCGTGTCCAAGGCACCAACGCCCACCGCCTCATCGACCGCCTGTGGGATACCGGCCACTCCGTGCTCAACGTGATCGACTGACGGCGAACGGCCCGGAGTGCAACGCCCCGTTCGACGCGGCGGGGGCACGGTGGAAGTGCGATGGAAGTGCAGAGTGACGCGGTCGGAGCGAATCGAGAACACCGAGATCGGGTCACACACGAAGGGCGACCGTGGGTGAAGATCCAACCCAAGCCCAAGGCCCGGAACGAGATGGCGGAAGGGGAGGGATTTGAACCCCCGGTACCCTTGCGAGTACGCCTGATTTCGAGTCAGGTGCCTTCAACCACTCAGCCACCCTTCCGCGACTCG
>JAIXXC010000342.1 GCA_027490985.1 Verrucomicrobiales bacterium | reverse complement strand
TACTGCGTGAAACGCAGGCTCTGCGCGTGCAGACGGTCGAGATGCGGAGTCCGCAGGATCGGGTTGCCATGGCACGACAGCTCTCCGTAGCCCTGATCGTCGCTCATGATGAAGACGATATTGGGTCGGCTGCCGGCCAGGCCTCCCGCATTCGCCGTGCGGGATCCGGTCCGGGGTTGCCCGCTGCCCGCGGGCTCACCTGCCTGCACCGCTAGCAGAAACCAGAGCCCGATCAGGAGGAGGTGCAGCAATCTCATGGCTCCGGGGGTGCGTCCGCAGGGTCAGTCCGCGTAGCCGTCGGGGTGCTTCACGTGCCAATCCCAGGCCGTTTGCACGATCTGGTCGAGGTGCGGGTAGCGCGGTTTCCAGCCGAGTTCGAGGGCGGCCTTTTGCGCGGCGGCCACCAGACGGGGCGGGTCGCCCGGACGCCGGTCCTTCTCGACCACCGCGATCGGTCGGCCCGAGATCTTCCGGCAGGCCTCGATGACCTCACGGACCGAGAAGCCGGAACCATTGCCGAGGTTGAAGAAGCCCTGCTTGCCCGGGGTCAGGGCCTGGATGTGGGCCTGGGCCAGATCGGCGATGTGGATGTAGTCGCGGATGCAGGTGCCGTCGGGAGTCGGATAATCGGTGCCGTAGATGTCCACCTGCGCCTTCTGCCCGAGGGCGACCTTGAGCACGTTGGGGATGAGGTGGGTCTCGATGCGGTGATGTTCCCCGAAGCGCGCGCTGGCGCCGGCGGCGTTGAAGTAGCGGAAGGCCACGAACTCCAGGCCATGCAGCTCCCGGTACCAGGAGAGGATGCGCTCGAACATCAGCTTGGATTCGCCGTACGGATTGACCGGCCGCTGCGGCAGCGTCTCGTCCATGGGCATCTTCTCCGGGATGCCGTAGGTCGCACACGTCGAGCTGAACACGAACTTCCGCACCCCGTGGGCCACGCAGGCGTCGAGCAGGTTGATGCCCGAGGCCACGTTGTTGCGGAAGTACTTCGACGGGTTGGTCATCGACTCGCCCACCAGGGCATGCGCCGCGAAGTGGATCACGGCCTCGGGCTTCACCCGCCCGATCACCGAGTCGATGAGGCTGCGGTCGCTGAAGTCGCCGCCCACGAACGAGGCCCTGGGATCCACGGCCGAGCGATGACCCTCGGACAGGTTGTCGAACACCGTGACCGAATGCCCGGCTTCGAGCAGTTCCTCGACGCAGACCGATCCGATGTACCCGGCGCCTCCGGTGACAAAAACATTCATGGCTCGCCGAGTATGGGAGAACGGCTACCCAAAAGCCAGCAACCTCACCGGTGCGGCCCGCGCGCGGAGGGGGCCTTGCGGCCGTCCGCGGTGCAGTGGCAGCGCGTCCGAAGAGACGGGCCCCCCTTGGAGTTCCCCTTGCCGGCCCGGGGTCGGTCCCGCTTAAATCCCGGTTTGCCGTGGCCCATCCCCGCGGCGGTGAATTTTCCAGAGAAAGAACCAACCCCATGGCCTACACCACCTGCTCCGTCCCCGCCGGCGGCAAGATCAGCATCCAGAACGGCAAGCTCAATGTGCCCGATCAGCCCATCATCCCCTTCATCCGGGGTGACGGCACCGGCCCCGACATCTGGGCCGCGTCGGTGCGGGTGATGGATGCGGCCGTGGCCAAGGCCTACGGTGGCCAGCGCAAGATCTCCTGGATGGAGGTCTTCGCCGGCGAGGAGAGCTTCAAGCGCTTCAACAACTGGCTCCCCGACGACACCGTCGATGCTTTCCGCGAATTCCTCGTGGGCATCAAGGGACCGCTCACCACCCCGGTCGGTGGTGGCATCCGCTCCCTGAACGTGGCCTTGCGCCAGATGCTCGACTTGTACGTCTGCCTGCGCCCGGTGCAGTACTTCACCGGCGTTCCCAGCCCGGTCAAGCGCCCTGAGCAGGTCGACATGGTGATCTTCCGCGAGAACACCGAAGACATCTACGCCGGCATCGAATACGCCGCCGGAACCCCCGAGGCCCAGAAGGTCCTCGACTTCATCGCCAAGGAATTCCCCAAGCAATATTCCAAGATCCGCTTCGGCACCACCCAGGCCGCCGCCGAGTTCTGGAAGAGCGTGGGCAACGAGGCCTTCCCGACCGATGTGCAGGTCGGCGTCGGCATCAAGCCGGTGAGCTACTCGGGCAGCGTGCGCCTCATCCACAGCGCCATCCAGTACGCCATCGACAACGGCCGCAAGTCGGTGACCCTGGTGCACAAGGGCAACATCATGAAGTTCACCGAGGGCGCCTTCCGCGACTGGGGGTATAAGGTGGCCAAGGAACACTTCGGAGCCGTGGAGATCGATGGCGGTCCGTGGTGCAAGATTCCCGAGGGCAAGCCCGGTGCGGGCATCGTCATCAAGGATTCCATCGCCGACATCGCCCTGCAGCAGGTGCTCACGCGTCCGACCGACTTCGACGTCATCGCCACGCTGAACCTCAATGGCGACTACCTGAGCGACGCGCTGGCGGCCCAGGTGGGTGGCATCGGCATCGCCCCGGGTGGCAACATCAACTACATCACGGGCCACGCGATCTTCGAGGCCACCCATGGCACGGCGCCCAAATACGCCGGCAAGGACATGGTCAACCCCGGTTCGGTGGTGCTGTCGGGCGAGATGATGCTCCGCCACCTCGGATGGACCGAGGCGGCTGACCTCATCCTCAAGGGTCTCAATGGCGCCATCGGCTCCAAGAAGGTCACCTATGACTTCGCCCGGCTCATGGAGGGTGCGACCGAGATCAAGTGCTCTGCCTTCGGCGACAATCTCATCGCCCACATGTGAGTCAGGGCCGAGTCGTGGATCTGATCGGCGAGGGGGTCCGGGTTGAATTCTGGATCCCCTCCCGTTTCGGAGCCCCACCGAGCCCTGACACCCCGGTGGCCACTCCGGAGAGCACTCCCGATAAAGCTGTTGCCGGGGCCGTTCCCTGTCCTATCCTACCGTTTCAATTGTTGACGCGATGAACTCAGAACTGACCAAGAAAGCCCTCGAACTCGTCGGGAATCCCAGCACGCTGGTGAATCTCATGTCTCGCCGGGTCCGCCAGCTCACCTCGGGTGGCGGTGGCATGTCGCGACCGCTGGTGGAACCCCCGGTGGGGGCCGGCGTGGCCGATATCGCGCTGCTCGAGATCATCGAGGGCAAGATCACCTTCGAGTCCACCCAGGAAGAGGCCGTCGAGGCGACCGAAGCGGCTGCCGGAAAGCCCGCTCCCAAGCGCCGTCGCAAGACCGTGGCCGCCTGAGGCGAGCCGGTCTCACCCGGAAACGATGACACGCCGGAGAGACCTCCTCTCCGGCGTTTTGTTTATGTCCGAGATCGTCACCAACTCCAAAGCCCGCCGCGACTACCACGTCCTCGAAACCTACGAGGCCGGGTTGGTGCTTCGCGGCTCGGAGGTGAAGTCGGTGCGCGCGGGCAAGGTCCAGATCGCCGACGCCTTCGCCAAGGTCGACCGGGGTCAGGTGTGGCTCCACAACGCCCACATCGACGAGTACGTGTTTGCGACCCACGAGATCCACGCCCCCAAGGCGCCCCGCAAACTGCTGCTCAACAAGGCCGAGATTCGCAAGCTGGCCGAAGTGGCCAACGTCAAAGGCAACTCGCTCATCCCCCTGTCGCTGTACTGGAAGGGCGACCGCGTGAAGCTGTCGCTGGGGGTCTGCAAGGGCAAGGCCGAGTACGACAAGCGTCAGGACATCCGCAAACGCGAGGACGAGCGCGAGATGCGCCGGGCCAGCGCGACCTTGCGCCGGAAATGAGCGGTTGGGCTGCGGTCGATTCTCAGGCCCGG
>JAIXXC010000334.1 GCA_027490985.1 Verrucomicrobiales bacterium | reverse complement strand
TGCTCACCCGGGTGGTGCATGGGGCCGAGGCGATGACGCCCGAGGCCTCCCTCGAAATGGCGACCCTCGACGGTGCGCGGAACCTCGGACGCCTCGCCGATCTCGGATCGCTGGAACCGGGCAAATGCGCCGACGTGGCCGTATTCCCCCATGAGGATCTCTTCAGCAACGGCGCCCACAATCCGGTCCATGGACTGGTGCTCTGCCATGCCCGGCAGGTCGAGACGCTGCTGGTCCACGGGCAGGTGCGAGTCCGCGAGGGACAACTCGTGGGTGTCGATCTGCCCAAACTCCTGGCCAAGCACCGTCGAGTGGCCCGTCGCTACCACGATGGCGCGGTCAAATGACTTCCCAAAATCCCCGAATGAAATCCATGCCCGGCCCGATCGCCATCGTCGCCCGTTGGAGTCTCCTGTGGATCGCCCTGGTTTCCCTGGCGGCCGATCGGGCACCGGTGCGACTCATCACCGATTGGTATCCCCAACCCGAACACGGCGGTTTCTATCATGCGTTGATCAAGGGCTACTACCGCGAGGCCGGGCTCGACGTGGAGATCCTGCCCGGCGGCCCCAATGCGTTCCCCATCCAGCGCATCGCCACCAAAGCGGCCGAGTTCGGCATGGGCAGCACCGACGATGTGCTCCTGGCCAATGATCGGGGCATCCCGGTGGTGGCGGTCGGGGCCACCCTGCAACACGACCCGCAGGCGATCATGGTGCACGACTCGTCGCCGGTGAAGACCTTCGCCGATCTCGAGGGACGCACCGTGGCTGTGACCCCCGGTACCGCGTGGTTCCCGTATCTGATCCAGCGCTACGGCCTCAAGAAGACTCGCGAGCGGGCCCACAATTTCAGCATCGGCTCCTTCCTGCGGGACCCCGACTACATCCAGATGTGCTTCGTGACCAGCGAGCCGTTCTTCGCCGCCGAGGCGGGCGTGAAGGCCCGCGTGCTGCTCATCAGTGGCAGCGGCTTTGATCCGTACCGGGTCTTCTTCACGCGGCGTGAGTTTCTGACCCAGCATCCCGATCGCGTCCGCGCCTTCGTGACGGCCAGTCTGCGCGGCTGGAAAGGCTACATGGAGGATCCGACCGAGGTGCACGCCGAGATCCGGCGCCGCAATCCCGAACTCACCGTGGCCAAGATGAATTTCAGCCATCAGGCGCTGAAGCAGGGGGCCTTCCTGAATGGCGATCCGGCCAAGGGCGAGGCGGCCGGCCGACTGTCCGAGTCCCGGTGGCGATTCCAGTTCGACACCCTCAAGCAACTCGGCGTCCTGCGCGGACAGTTCGATCCGGCCACCGCGTGGACCGGTCAATACTGCAACGAACCCCAAGCCCCTGCCCCTGCCCGACCATGATGGAACGAGTCTCCAAGATCGCCCTGTTGGCGGCGGTCGCGCTGTTCATGGCGCTGATCGCCTTCAACAACATCACCGACTACGGATCGAACTTCGACTTCGTGCAGCATGTGCTCTCGATGGACACCACGTTTCCCGGCAATCGGTTGAAGTGGCGGGCCATCGCCACCCCGGCGCTGCACCATGCCTTCTACTGGACGATCATCGCCTGGGAGGCGCTGTCGGGATGGGGCATCGCGGCCGGGGCCGTGGCCCTGTGGCGGGTGCGGGCGCGATCGGCGGCCGAGTTCAATGCGGCCAAGTCGCTGGCCGTGGGTGCTTTGACGGCCAATCTGATCCTGTGGTTCACCGCCTTCCTCACCGTGGGGGCCGAATGGTTCGTCATGTGGCAATCCCAGGTGTGGAATGGCCAGATGGCGGCCACGCGCATGTTCACGTGCGTGGGCCTGGTCCTGCTCATCCTCAAGACTCCCGACTCCGATCCGACCACGCCTTCGGACGACGACGGCCCGGGCCGCTAGGTCGCTCGGGGCCTGGCATAGTGGAGTCGCGCTTCAGGCTTTTGCCCGGGGGGCCTTCGGGCTTTGATGGGTCCCATGACATCGGAGGCGCTCACGGGTCTTTCAGTGCTGGTTCTCGAGGATGAGCCGCTCTGGCGACGCCATCTGGTGGCCAGTCTGGAGCGGTGGGGTGCCGAGGTGAGCGCGGTCGATTCGGTGGCCGGCGCCCGCAAGCTGCTGGCCTCGGCGAATTTCGACTTCGCCCTGATGGACGTGAACCTGCCCGACGGCCTCGGTCCGGACCTGCTGCGTGACAAGTCCGTCCCGCCCCACACGGGCGTGGTCATCATGACGGCCGAAGGCGGGATTTCCGGTGCGGTCGAGGCCATGCGGTTGGGCGCTCTCGACTACCTCGCCAAGCCCTTCGAGCCCGAGGCGCTGGCCCTGACCCTGCGGCGGGCGCGCTCGACGCAGGCGGTGCGCCGGGTGGCCGAGCAGCAGCGCTCCGACAGCCCGGGCTATTTCTTCGGCACCGCGCTCGCGGGCCTCAAGACGCAGATTGAGCGCATCCTGGCGGCCGATCGCCGGATGGAGACGCATCTGGCCCCGGTGCTGATCGAAGGCGAGACCGGCACCGGCAAGACCTCGCTGGCCCGGCGGATCCACCGCGAAGGCCCCCGCGCGGACGGTCCGTGGGTGGAGATCAATTGTTCGGCCATTCCCGAGCACCTCGCCGAGTCGGAACTCTTCGGTCACGAGAAGGGGGCCTTCACCGACGCCCGCAGCACCCGTATCGGGCTCTTCGAGGCGGCCCACGGGGGCACGCTTTTCCTCGACGAACTGAGCAGCCTGTCGCTGCCCATCCAGGCCAAGTTGTTGACGGTGCTGGAAGATCACCGGATCCGCCGAGTCGGGGGGTCGAAAGACATCGCCGTGGATGTCCGGGTGATCGCGGCCGCCAATCAGAACCTCCGTACTCTGGTGGCGCAGGGGACCTTCCGCGCCGATCTCCAGCACCGGCTCGATCTGTTCCGGTTGTCGATCCCGCCGTTGCGGGACCGGGGAGCCGATCTGTTGGCGTTGGCCGACGCGCTCATGGTCGGCATCGCCGCGCGTCACCGGTTGCCCGTTCGGGCCGTCTCGGAGACCGGGCGGCGCCGCCTGCTGGGTTATGGATGGCCCGGGAATGTCCGGGAACTGGCCCATGAACTGGAGCGCGCCCTGGTCTTCGAAGACGGTGACGCCCTGAACTTCGATTCCCTGTTGGGGGCCGGTGGAGGCGCTTCCGAGACGGCCCCGGTGTCGCCCGATGTCTCATCCGCCCTGGTCGCCGGCGCCCCGGGCACTCCGGAATCGTGGTGGAACGACCGATTCCGGTTCCCCGAGCAGGGCTTCGACCTCGAGGCCGCCATCCTCCACCTCATCCGAAAGGCCCTCGAACAATCGGGCGGGAATGTGTCGGCGGCGGCCCGTCGGTTGGGCGTGTCGCGCGACTACCTCCGCTACCGACTGGGCCCCAAGGGCGATCAATGAGGCCGGCCGGCGCCGCGGATCACGGCTCGACGGTCTGCAGGAATTTGAACTTCCCGTCCTCGACCGTGATGATCACCGCCGCTTTGGGCGCATTGCGCTGGGCATCCATGCGGGTGCGGCCGCTGGCAGCCACCAGGTCGGTGGTGACCAACGCCGCCTTGATCTTGGCCGGTTCGGCCGAGCCGGCCCGACGGATCGCGTCGGCCAGCACCTTCGCCGAGTCGTAGCCCAGGGCCGCCATCGCATCGGGAGTCTTGCCGTTGTAGCGCGCCTTGTAGGCCGCCACGAACAGCTTGGCTTCCGGGGTGTCCTGGATGGGCGAGAAGTGCGTGGAGTAGTAGGTGTTCTTGAGGGCTTCGCCGCCGGCGATCTGAATGAGCTCCGGGGCCTCCCAGCCGTCGCCGCCGAACAGCGGCACGGTGATGCCGAGCTCGCGGGCCTGCTTCACGATCAGCCCGACCTCGTTGTAGTAGCCCGGCACGCAGATGCCCTCGGGATTGGCCGCCTTGATGGCCGTCAGCTGCGCTTTGAAGTCCTTGTCTTTCGACGAGTACTTCTGCTGCACCACGATCTGGCCGCCCGCCGCGGTGAAGGCGTCGCTGAAGTATTGCCGCAACCCGTCGCCGTAGGCCGAAGACACATCCGAGAACACGGCCACCCGGGACAGCTTGAGCGACTTGCGCGCAAACTCCGCGATGAGGCGGCCCTGGAACGGATCGGTGAAGCAGACGCGGAAGACACAGTCACCCACTTCGGTGACCTTGGGATTGGTCGACGACGGCGAGATCATGGGGATGCCCGCGGCCTGACACACCGGACCCGCCTCGAGTGATCGTCCGGAAGCCACCTCGCCCAGCACCGCCACCACCTTGTCGCGACTGATGAACTTCTTGACGATGGTCACCGATTCGCCGGCCGTGGAGCGGTTGTCTTCGTGCAGCAACTGCAGTTGCTTGCCGAGCACCCCACCGGCCTTGTTGATCTCCTCGATGGCCAAAGCGGTGCCCTCGTGCGAGGACACGCCGAAAGTGGCCTCCGTGCCGGTGAGGGAACAGAACTCGCCCACCTTGATGGTGTCGCCCGCGGCGGCTCCGGCGGCCCCGCCCTCCGACGGTTTGCAACCGGTCCACGGCAGGACCGTGGTGGCGGCGGCAGCGGCGGCGACGGTGGCGAGGAAGGCGCGGCGGGGTTGGGCGGGGTTCATGATCGGGTGAGTCCGGGGCTCGTTCTGGTCCGAGGCTAGAAACGGGACCGCCGGCTTTCAATCGAGGATTCGATGCCGACCGGGATCCGATCGGTTCGGGGAATCCGATGGGTTCCGATGGCCATTCCCGGATCCCGTCGGAATTGATTGTGCGGCCCGTTCTGGTGGAAACTGTCCCCGCCGCGGGAGTCGTTCCCGGGGCGACACGCGACCACCATGAAGCCGAAATTGCCCACCTCTCAAGACGCCCTGTTGTTCACGCCCGGACCGTTGACCACCTCGCTGGCGGTCAAGCAGGCCATGCTTCATGACGCGGGTTCCTGGCACTGGGAGTTCAACGCGCTCGTGGCCGAGGTGCGGCAGGCCATTCTCGCGCTCGGCGGGGTGTCGCGCGAGACCGGCTGGGAAGCCATTCTGATGCAGGGCAGCGGCACCTTCGGCGTCGAGGCGGTCTTCCAGACGGCCATCCCGCCCGAAGGCAAGGTGGCGGTGCTGTCCAACGGCGCCTACGGCGAGCGCATGATCCTCATGCTCCAGCACGCCCGGATCGCCCACACGATTCTGCGCACGGCCGAGGACATCCCGCCGACCGCGGAGGCGTTGGATGCGCTGTTGGCCTCCGATCCGGCCATCACCCATGTGGCGGCGGTGCATTGCGAGACGACCACCGGCATCCTCAACCCCATCGAGGCGTTGGGCCCCGTGGTCCGCCGTCACGGCAAGGTCTACATCGTCGACGCCATGAGCAGCTT
>JAIXXC010000218.1 GCA_027490985.1 Verrucomicrobiales bacterium | reverse complement strand
CCGGGGCCTTCACCACGAACGGGCTCTCAGAAGTAACCGGCTTTCTTGCGGTCTTCCATGGCGGCCTCGCTGGCCTTGTCGTCGGCGCGGGTGCCCCGCTCGGTGACCCGGGCCGCGGCCACCTCGGCGATGATGTCGTCCACCGAATCGGCCGGGCTCTCGATCATGCCCGTGCTGATCATGTCGGCGATGGTCCGCACACGGACCACCAACGACTTCACCGGCTCGTTGGGCTTGGGCCGGCCGCCGTCGTAGGGGTCGGGCCGGGAGGGATCGGTATGCGGCGGCGGCACCGGCAACCACTGACCGCCGCGGCGGAAGCAGTCGCGACGGTGGCTGAAATAGATGTTCGGGACCTCGAGGCGCTCCTGGCGGATGTATTCCCAGACGTCCATCTCGGTCCAGTTGGACAGCGGGAACACGCGCATGTTTTCACCCTGGTTCAGGCGGGCGTTGTAGAGGTTCCAGATTTCGGGGCGCTGGTTCTTCGGGTCCCACTGGCCGAAAGAATCCCGGAAGCTGAAGAAACGCTCCTTGGCCCGGGCCTTCTCCTCGTCGCGGCGGGCTCCGCCGATGCAGCAGTCGAATCGGAACTCCTCGATCGCACCCAGCAGCACCGGAATCTGCAACTGGTTGCGGCTCAACTGACCCGGCGTCGGGGTGACGAAGCCTTTGGCGACGCCTTCATCGACGGTCCGGACGATCAGCTTGGCACCCAGTTCCTTCGCGCGGCGATCACGGAACTCGATGAGTTCAGGGAACTCGTGGCCGGTTTCCACATTGAGGAAAGGCATCGGCAGGTCGGACGGCCGGAAGGCCTTCTCGGCCAGGCGCAGCAGGCAGATCGAATCCTTGCCGCCGGAGAACAGCAGCGCCGGACGCTCGAATTCGGCGGCCACCTCGCGCATGATGTGGATGGCCTCGGTCTCGAGGTACTGGAGGTGATCGAGTTGGTAGCTTCTCATGGAAGGCGGGCTCGGGAAGGACTGGGAATGGGATCGGAGACGGAGGGTTTCAGACCGAGGCGACGGCCTTGCCACCCCAGGCGGCATGCAGGCCGCACTCCCGTTTGTCGTCGGCCTTGGCCGGATCGAAGTAGTCCCACTCGTTGGGCAGGTCGTTCTCCTTCAGGTAGGCCTCCATCTGCGCATCGCTCCAATAGAAGAGGGGGCTGAGCTTGAGCGATCCGAAATTGCCGTCGGGACTCACGATGTCGAGGCCGGCGCGGTTGGGGTTCTGGACCTGGCGCAACGCGGTGATCCAGACCGTGGGTGCCAACTCGCGCATGCCGCGCTGGAAGGGCTCGAGCTTCATGACGGTGCTGAAGGCCTTGATGCGCTCTTCGTTCTCCGGGGTGGGCTCGGGCATGCCGCCATCGACCGCATCGTAATGGGCGGCCGTCTTGCGCGGCAGGTAGGCCTTGATGTCGAGCTTCAAGCGCGCGCGCAACGCCTCGGCGTGCCGGTAGGTGGCCGGCCGATTGTAGCCGTGATCAACCCACAGCACCGGGATATCGGGCTGGAGTCGGGTCACCAGGTGCAAGATCACCGCCTCGTACGGGCGGAAGTTGGTGGACACGATGGCCCGTCCGCCCGAGCGCTCCAGACCCCAGCGGAGGATGTCCAAGGGGGACTGGGTCTTGAGGGCGGCATTGGCGACTTGCAGTTCAGCGGGAGTCATCACCGGAAAAAGCAGGAATCCAGAAGGTGGAGGAGCGTCGGTATGGAACCGGCTCAGGCGGCGACGACGGTTTCGGTCGGTTGCTCGGGCCAGAACACACGGGCCACCCAATCCCCGAAGCGCTCGCCCGGAAGGCGCTCGGCCCGGTAGCGGACCAACAGCGGACGCAGCTCGGCCTCGGTGTCGGTCTCCTTGAGGGTCTCCTTCCAGATCCGGTTGAGGCGCGTGCCGGTGGTGTTGCCCCCGAGCCAGACCTGGTAGCGGCCCGGGCCTTTGCCCACGAACCCGATCTCGGCCATGTACGGACGTGCGCAGCCGTTGGGGCACCCGGTCATGCGGATGATGATCTCCTCTTCGTTGAGCCCGACCTCGGTGCACAGGTCTTGGATGCGGTCGAGCAGCGAGGGCAGGAAGCGCTCCGACTCGGCCAATCCGAGGCCGCAGGTGGGCATCGACGGGCAGGACATGGCCGCCGCGTGCAGCACGCCGGCCTGCTTCTCGGTCTTCACCCCGTGCTCGTGGAGCAGCGCGGTGATGGCCTCCTTGTCGGCGTCGGTGACATTGGCCAGCACGACATTCTGGTTGGCCGACAGGCGATACTCCACGCCGTCGAACCGCTCGGCCACGCGGCGCAGGGCCGTCTTCTGGCGGCGGGTCTCGGTGTCCTTCACGCGGCCCGACTCCACGAAGAGGGTCAGGAACCAGCGACCATCCAAGGCCTTCTGCCAGCCGTAGGTATCGGTGGTGGTGATGAACTGCACCGGTTGGGCCGGCTGGAATTCGATGCCCGCACGACGAGCCACGTCGCCGCGGAACCACTCCACGCCCTTCTCCTGCAGGACGTACTTGAGGCGGGCGTGCTTGCGGTCGGTGCGGTCACCGAAGTCGCGGAAGACCGTGAGCACGGCCTTGGACACCTCGACCAGCGCCGACCGCGGGAAGAAGCCGACGACATCGGCCAAGCGCGGGTAGGTCACGGTGTTGCCGTGGCTGCGGCCCATGCCACCGCCGGCCGTCAGGTTGTAGCCGACCAGCTCGCCATTCCGGACGATGGCGATGAAGCCCATGCACTGGGTGAAGATGTCGATGTCGTTCACCGGCGGGATGACGAAGCCGACCTTGAACTTCCGCGGCAGGTAGGTCTGGCCGTAGAGCGGGTCGACGAAGTCCTTGTTCTCGGGCGCATCGAGATTGAGCTGCACGCCGTCGATCCAGATGGAGTGGTAGGCCTTGGTCTGCGGCAGCAGCGCCTCGGAGACCTTCTTGGAATCTTCGTACACCTGCTGACGGGCGAGGCTGATGGCCGGCATGGGCGAGGCCATGACGTTGCGGTTCACATCACCGCAAGCGGCCAGCGTGTCGATCATGGCCTGGTTGATCTCGCGCATGAGCGGGCCGAGGCGATCCTTGACCACGCCGTGGAACTGAACGCTCTGACGGGTGGTGAGTCGCAGCGTGTTGTTGGCGCGCTGGCTGGCGAGGTCGTCGAGGGCGATCCATTGACGGGCGCTCAGGACACCGCCCGGGATTCGGCCGCGGATCATCCAGATGTACTGCTTGCCGCTCTTGCGCAGGTCGCGGTCGTCCTGCTGGTAGATGCCGTGGAATTTGAGGAACTGCTCGTCGTCGGTGGAGAAGCAGGCCATGGAGGCGTCTGCCAACGTGGCGGCGATGTTCCCGGCCAGGGTCGGGATCGCCGTCTTGAGTTCTTCGTTGCGGCTGGGCTTCTTCTCGGGGGTGGCAGCGGTGCTCATTTCCTTGGTGCCGGTTTTCCACGAGGGGCGACCGGCCCGGGGATGATCGCTGACAGCGGCTGCGAATCAATGGCGGAAAATACGGATACCCGACGTTTTGAGTCGGATTTCAGGAGCCCGTCCCTCGGAATTTCGATTTGCCGCTGACGAGCCTGCTCCGCCAGATTAGCCCCCATGCAATCGACGTTCACGGGGCCGGTCTACGTGGTGGGAGACAACATCGACACCGACCAGATCATCCCGGCCCAGTTCCTCAATCTCATTCCGACCATCCCGGACGAGTACGAGAAGCTCGGAGCGTATGCGCTGTGGGGACTGCCCGATTCCCTGTACACGACGCGCTTCGTGAAGGAAGGCGCCTTGGACACGGAGTATCCGATCGTGATCGCCGGACGCAATTTCGGCTGCGGCAGCTCGCGCGAGCATGCACCGATCGCGATGGGTTCGGCCAACTGCGAGGTGGTGGTGGCCGAGAGCTACGCGCGGATCTTCTTCCGGAACTGCGTGGCGACCGGCGAGGTGTATCCGGTGGAGACCGAGTCGAACCTGCGGGAACATTTCAAGACGGGCGATGTGGCGACGGTGGACATCGACACGCAGACGATCCGTCACCACGGCACGGGCAAGACCTATGCGCTGAAGCCGCTGGGCGAGGTGCGACCGGTCATCGATGCCGGCGGGATCTTCGATTACGCCCGCCAGAGCGGCATGATCGCGCAGAAGGCCTGAGGCTGGGACGCGATGCGTCCGGGTCGTCGTATCCGAGGGCGCATCGTCGGTGGGGCTCCGCGG
>JAIXXC010000049.1 GCA_027490985.1 Verrucomicrobiales bacterium | reverse complement strand
CCCAACACTGGGCTGAGGGTCAAGGGATTGGGTCTGCAAACCTAATGGCCTAAAAACCATGAAAGCATCCCCTGATCTGAAATCCCTCGGAACTGGCGACCTCTACCTCGTCAAGCGACCCTCGGGAATCTTCTACGCCGAGAACCGCCACAAGGAACGCGTCAGCCTCAGAACCAGACAACGCGCCATCGCTGAAGAAATCATGCGCGGCCACAAAGCAGCGGTGGAAAAACCAAACTTCGCCTACAAGGTCGCCCACGTCAGGCCGGTCTTTTCTTCGAGGCCCTAAACACCGGAGGAATCTCGACCAACGTTTTCCTCCGCAGGTTCCACAACTTCGCCCTAGATATGGGCTGGATCCCCGCTCCGATTATTCCGCGCCGCCAGTGGCCAAAGTTTCGGTACGCCACCAAGAAAGCAATCACTGCCGAGCAGTACCAACAGATCATTGAGCGAGAGCAAAACCCCGAAAAACGAGCCTTCTATCAACTTCTGTGGCATCTGGGCGGTAGCCAGACGGATATCGCCATCCTCACCGCTGAGGCCATCGACTGGACGAACAGGACGGTGAATTTCCCGCGCAAGAAAAACCATCAGACCTGGGCTCAACGTTTCGTCGACGAATGCGCCCAACGCTGTTCCGGTTCAGCGACGGATCCTTCACCCGGCTGACGCCAACCCGCCCGGGCTGCTGGCTCAACATCCTGCCGGTCGAGGGCGGTGTGGTGATTCCCTAGGCCAGCGCGTCCTGCATCTGCGGCTATCCGATCCAGGCGTCGATGAGCTTCGCCTTCGGGCCGGCTCCGGCACCCGTGCTGGCCGATGTGCTGCCAAGGCGTTGAGCCGGCGGGAGGACGGCACGTGGTAGGACTCATCGAGGAGCGTCGAAAACGAGAATTCCCATCATTTCCATCGCTGTGGTGAACCACGTCAGACCAACGGCCTAGAACAGAATGACAACTCGCCGGCCAGCGACTGGTTCGGATCGATCTCCGTTGGGGACAGATTCCGAACTGATTCGCACTGACTCGCGTATCAGCATCCCCTTCCCACCCGAAAGAGCTGTTTCCTCCCGACTGATGGGCCGAAACCGCACCTTCACCGGATCGCTACCGTGCCGCCTTTGTCGTCGGCGTCTCTGAAATGTAAGTAGGGAGGGTGAAATCCTCCATACATCCGCGGATGCGTTATTGGGGCTGCGTCCTCGCCTCACTGGTGGGCGTAGCGACCTGTCTCCCGGTAGCAGCCGCCACCCGCTTTATCCACGGTGTCGCCTCCGGCGACCCTGCCCCCGACTCGGTCGTCCTGTGGACCCGAGCGACCCCGGACACCGCCGGCCCTGTCACCGTAGGTTGGGCGATCTCGACCTCTCCGTCCTTCGACACACAGCTCGTCACCGGAACAGTCACCACCGACGCGGCGCGAGATTATACCGTCAAGGTGATCCCGACCGGCCTCGTTCCGGGCACGATCTACCACTACCGCTTCTCCGCCGACGGCGGTGCCGTGGTGTCCCAATCCGGTCGGACCAAGACTCTGCCCACCGGAGATGTCGCCCGCGTCCGCCTGGCGGTCTTCAGTTGTGCCAACATCACCGCCGACCCATTCGACGCCTACCTCAAGGCTGCCCGCATCGGTGACTACGATGCCCTTCTGCACGTTGGCGATTACATCTACGAATACGGTCGTGGTGGCTATCCGCAGGCGGAATCGTTGGCCGAATCGGAGGGCTTCCAGCCAGATCGCGAATGCGTGACCCTCGCCGATTATCGTCAGCGCTATGCCCAGTATCATCGGGCACCGAAGCTTCAGGCGGCGAGGGCGACCGCCCCGTTCATCGTGATCTGGGACGACCACGAAACCGCCAATGATGCTTTCGGCGGCGGTGCCGAGAACCACGACCCGCTGACGGAAGGTTCCTGGACCAACCGCGTGGCCGCCGCCTTGCGAGCCTACTACGAGTGGCAGCCGATCCGCGAACCTCAAGGAGGGGACCTTCGGAAGGCCTATCGATCCTTTGACTTCGGCAACCTGTTGTCGTTGCACATGTTGGAGACCCGCCTCACCTCCCGGGATCGCCAGCTCGAACTGGCTCCGACACCCGACGAGGTTCTCGGTCGCATCAACTCGATCCTCGGGACGCCTGCAGTGTTGGCGCAGTATGCAGCGACCCACGGTCTCACCCCGCCGTCCGGCCCCAGCGATACCGCAGGCATCGCCCGCTTCGGCAACGCACTCGCACCGATCGTGCTCAACGAGATGGTCGCTCGGAACGTGACCACGATGTACACCGGCGAGCGAACCCTGCTCGGCACTGAACAGTTCCAATGGTTGCAGGGGCGCATGGCGTCCTCTTCGGCGACCTGGCAGGTACTTGGGCAGCAAGTGCTGATGGGCAACATGACCATGCCAGCCGAGCTCCTCATCGAACTGGCCGGCGGATCCGTCTCGCCTGCGACCATCACCCGATACCTGACTCCGGTGGTCAAGCGGGCCGCGGGCGTTCCGCTCACACCGGACGAAAAAACGACCTTCGAACGGGCGAACCCGCTCCCATACAACCCGGATGCCTGGGATGGGTACGGCCGCGAGCGTGAAACACTCCTGCAGACCGCTGCCGGTCTGGGCAAGAAGCTGGTGGTGCTCGCCGGGGACACCCACAACGCCTGGGCAAGCACGCTCAGGACCATGTCCCCCGGGCCTGGGGGACTTCCAGCCGGCACGGTCGCCGGTTTCGAGTTTGGCGGACCGGGCGTTTCTTCGCCCGGCATCGAGCGCTATTTCCCGGGTCAGCAAGACATCCTCCGAGACCTTTTCCTCGGGTACAGCACCAATCTGACCTTCGCCAACCTCGCCAATCGGGGATTCCTCGACGTCACCTTCACACCGAAGGGCGTCACCACGAAGTACTACCTCCGACGCCAAGCCGCCGACCAACGCCAGTGGCTCGTTGAAACCCTCTCCGGAGCCACGCCCGCAACGGTCACACGGGAGGCGCCTTACACGGAAAACGACGACTTCCGCCTTCAGATCCTGCATGCCTCCGATATGGAGGCCGACGTGCTGACTCTCCAGACGGCACCCCGCTTCGCCGCGCTCGTCGACCGCCTCGAGGACAATCCCGCCGTGGACGCCTCGATGACCGTTGCCGCCGGCGACCTCTTCATCCCGGGTGCCTTCCTTTCCGCCGGCAACGACCCCGTCACCGTGACACCCCTGAAGGTCGCGTTCGGTGAACTGTTCGGATTCAATGCGACCGGCACCAACAGCGACCTCCGTGAAAGCGCCGGACGTCCGGACATCGCCATCCTCAATGCCATCGGCATCGACGTGGCCAGCATCGGCAACCATGAGTTCGATCTCGGAGCCTCTGAATTCGCCAGCATCGTGCTTCCGGATGTCCGTTCCGGCGGCGTCTCTCGATTGCGCCACTATGGAGCGGCTTTCCCGCTGTTGAGCGCCAATCTCGACTTCAGTTCGGTTCCCGCTTCGGAATCTGCATTGGCGGCCCGTTCAACGGCCGCCATCTTGCCGTCTTCACGATTCCGAGCGAACCCCGCCACCGACGCGTCGTACGTCAGCACCGCGGCCACCAACATCGCCCTTCATCCCAAGATCGCCCGGGCGACCATCGTGGAGCGAGGGGGGCAAAAGATCGGCGTGCTGGGAGTCACCCCGCCCGATCTCGCCAACATCTCGTCACCCGGATCGGTCCGTGTCACCGGTCCCCAGGGGTCTGCCGTGGTCAGCCCGCGGACGTATGACATCGCGGCTCTGGCTGCGCATCTCCAGCCAGTGGTGGACTCCCTCCGCGCCGCTGGCTGCAACAAGATCCTGCTCTCTTCGCAGCTCCAGCAAATCGACAACGAAAAGGCGCTCGCCCAAGCTCTGGACGGCGTGGATATCATCGTAGCGGGAGGATCCGGCACGATCTACGTGAACGACCCTTCGAACCTTCTTCCCGGGGATAAAGCCGCTGGCCGTTATCCCTACCTCACGACCGACAAGATGGGCCGCCGCGTCGCGGTCGTCAGCACCGAGGGCCAGTACCAGTACGTCGGACAGTTGGTCGTCGACTTCGATAGCAACGGCGACGTCACCGGTGTCAGCGGAGATACCATACCCGCGACCGAGGCCAAGGTCACCGCTGTTTGGGGCTCGGCCGATCCCTTCGCCTCAGGCACCCGCGGAGCCGCGGTGAAGTCTCTCACGGAAGCGGTGGGCGCTGTCATCAATTCCAAGGATGGTCTGGTCTTCGGCCGCACCTCGGTCTACCTCGAGGGCCGTCGTACGACCGTCCGACAACAGGAGTCCAACTTCGGCGACCTCTCCGCCGACGCCAACCTCTGGTACGCCCGCCAGTACGATCCCTCGGTGGCCGTCTCCATCAAGAACGGCGGTGGCATCCGCAATTCCATCGGTTCCACCGGCCCCGGCGGTGAGCTTCTCCCCACTCGCGCCAACCCCTCTGCCGGTAAGATCGCCGGCGACATCAGCCGCCTCGACATCGAGGACTCGCTGAAATTCAACAACGCACTGACGGTGGTCACGGTGAAGGCTGCGCAGTTGAAGATGCTGCTCGAGCATGGGGTCGCGGCGAGCACCGGCACGGGTGCCGACAAAGCGACGCCGGGACAGTTTCCGCAACTCGGAGGTCTGGTCGTGGTGGCCGACCTGGCAGGCACCGCACAACGCATCACCAGCCTCAGCAATGTGGTGACCGGAGTCACCCCTGGGACCCGGATCCGATATGCCGCGCTGATCGATGGTTCGGGTAAGCCGACCGAGGTGCTGGTGGCCGACGGCGAGGTGTTGGATCCCGAGCGTTCTGTTCGGATCGTGACGCTGAACTTCCTGGTCAACCCCGGGAGCACGGGTTCCGACTTCGGTGGCGACAACTACCCGTTCCCCTACTTCCTCCGCCTCAACGGGGTTGCCGCCTATGATCGCCGCGACCTCAACTCCGCCACGCTGAGCCCGTCACTGCCGTCGACCTTTCCCGCCAAGGCCTCCTTCGCCGCGGCAGGAACCGAGCAGGACGCATTCGCGGAATACCTGAAGGCTTTCCACACCAGCGCTCCTTTCGCCATGGCCGACACCACGTCCGATTTGGATCGGCGCATCGTACAAGGCTCCGAGGACTCGGACGGCGACGGCTTGTCCAACGCGGATGAGGTCTCCCTGTCGACACTGGGCCTCGATCCGGACCGTGCCGCCTCCCGCTCCCAGGCCAACGCCCTCCTTCGGCTGCGGCGCCTCGGACAGGCCGAGGTCGTCGGTTCGCCCGCGACGTTCAACTTGTTCACTCCGGCTCAGATCGCCGAGAACCGCCTTGCGGGACGGCGGGAAGTCATCGGCGATCCCACTGCCTACGGGCTCTTCAGCGCGCCTCGCGCGGACCTGCGCCTCGATGGACTCGTTCTGCCGATCTCGACCAATGCACCCGTGAACTTCCGGTTGCAGTCCTCCGACGACCTGAAGCGCTGGGTGGACACGGTCGTGGTCACCAACGTGCCCGTGGACCTCACCGTGCCGACCCGGTTCTTCCGCTTCCGAGCGGAGTGACCCGGCCCTTGGCCAGTCGATCGATCCACCTCAACCGCCCCGTCGGACCCAGTGTCTGCCGGGGCGGTCTGCTTTGACTGGGCATCTTGAAAGCCCAAGATCTGCCTGCACGGCAGGACGCCCACGGACATCCGCTGAAAGGTAAGCGTACGCCGAACCCCATGGTTCCCACGCCGGTGTAAGGGTGTGATAATTCCGGATTTGGCTCGGACGACCGAACACCCCTGCTACCTGGACTTCCTCAAAGTCAGGCAACCTTCGGCTTCCAGTTCCAAGGTAGTAACTCGGCCAGATTGGCCTGAGTGCAGGTTGGAATCCGATGCAGCAAATCGGACAGCCAAGCCGCCGGATCCGGCCAACCAAGACCTCTTTCAGCAGGAATACACACGCGCTCGTGTCCATGCCGCTAACTTGCCCGGATCTATGCATCGCTCGGTAGCGCCCCGGGTGATGGTTACTGTCTTTCGATACAATCCCTGCACCGTCACACCGTCCCCTTCGAGTCGGAAACATAGGGTTGACCGCACGAATACTGTCTTGCTGATGCGGAGGATTCCAAATGGCCCGGCCTCGAACCGGGTCGGGTCCGGTCGGGATTCCCAAGCTCTTCGATCGGCAGGCTCTCCCGAAGGAGAGGCACTTCGATGACGGCCTTGAGATTCGTCTTCCTGCGGGCGGCAAGAGTCTTGGCCTTCATCGAAAGGTCATCGGGAATAACCAAGGCTTTTCACGATGGGATCGGTCCTATGGATTTATCGCTGATAATCAATCGACAGTTGATAGGAACTCTACTCTCGCAAACCCCGGGTAGGACATCCCGGAGGCTGACCGAGCAAATCGATCCATTTCCTGCCGACCGGATGGGCTCCTCGAATCCCTCCTATCGGCTGGCTTTCAGCCGAATGTAGATGGAATCCCCCTCGGGCCGGCCGCAAATCGAGTCGACCCGGTTGCTGGAGACGCGGTTAGTGGCGATGGGCAGAACACTCCACTCGGCCTGATGAAGATTGGTGGCGAATTCGGCCCGCAGCCTCCAGTCGGGAATCAGGGTCGAGCTCAACACCACGTCCTTGCCCAAATCGAGGCTCAGGATCCGGACTTCAGGTGGCGGAACCGTGACGATGTCGCCGAACATCCATGGATGGATGGGGCAGACATAAATGTACGAGGCGTTGTTGGTTGGAACGGTATAGGTTAACCGGCCCGTGTTGATCTCGTTGTTCACCACGCCGGGGCTCTGAATCTGGAACGGATGCTGGGGCGAAGTATCGACATCGAAGGTGTATGTCTCACCTCGGACCAATGTCAGAGTCCCGGCGCTGGTCCCGTTGAACAGGAAGTGGTGCTGCCCTCCAGGCGTCTCAACGCGGATGTCAGCGGATCGCAACCCAACGACCAGTACCAGTCCACCGAGCGTCGGAAACAGCGTCCACCGATGTATTGCTCTAGGTCTTGAGGCGGACATATTCGTGGAAATTTGCTGTTTGAAGCTCCGCGATGGGCGCAGCTGTTTTGTGCTGCTCGAGGTCTGGTGGAAGCCTGTATACCTGTTGTGCGACTTGAACAAGGACTTTTGGGGGTGGTTTTCGCTATGAATGGACTGCTACGGTGCGCGTACCTCCCCGACAGTTGTTTCCCAGCCAGCCACCATGGAACTAGCTCGGGTCTGTGCGGCGTTGGCAAAGGTTGATGGTGATTTGGACCCGCGAGAAGTTACTGCTGCCGCCAGCCTGCTCGTGGAGTACTACGGGGCGGCGGTTGTTCAGTGAAAACGGTATTCCAGTCGTCAAAACAGATGGCCAATCGTCTTCTTGTCGAGTGAGGATGATGACACCGATTCAAACCTCACGCCGTCGCCTCATGATGAACTCATCCCGCTTCCGTTGGATCGCAGCCATCGGCGCCCTGTTGGTCGCGGCGTTCCTGCTGTTGCGATGGGCGACCGAGCGCTCCCCCGATCCGGCAGGCTTCCCCCACTTGAAGGCGGGAAAGACCGAGACGCGCAGCGGTGTTTCTTCGGGGGAATCATCCTCGGCCCCGGCGCATGCCACGTTCAGCTCCGACCGGGTGGTACTGTTTTCCGACAATCCCCACCCCTTCTGCCGCAAGATCGTCGCGCGACTCGAGCAGCGCCTCAAGGACTGCCCCCACATCCGATCGGTGGTCCGGGTGGATCAGCCGTTCACGATCACTTCGCGGGATGCCGCACCGGACCTGTTCGTGACGGTGGATCTGGCGATGGCCAGGCGCAGCGGGATACTGGCATCGACCTTCCAGTCGGTGGTCACGGCCTCGCTCGGGAGCACCCCCTGGTTCGACACCACCCACACCCGGGTTGAGGGCGTTTCACCGGCGGTCTCCCTCGAATGGCGGGCCACGGTGGATTCGGAGAGCACGTTCACCGGAGTCAGCAGCGACCGCTATGCCGAGGTGGCTTCCGACATCGCCGAGAAACTGGCCACGTCGATGATCCAGATCATCGAGAAGATGAACGACACGTACCCCCGGTTGCCCGCCCTGCCCGCGGAATTTTTCGGCTCCTACGATCCGGTCGCCGACTTCGACTGGATGAGCGCCTTCTCCGCCCGACGAATGGCCTCGTACTGCGGACTCTTCACTCACAATGAGACCTTCTGGCGGTTGGAGCTGCCCGCAGATCCGGTACCCGCGTTGGAGCAGGTGGCCCGGTCGCTGAAGTCGGCCGGTTGGGAGGTCGATCCTCTGGAACTCACCATCCCCCTCAAGCCGCGAATGGAGGCCAGGCTCGGGGACGGGCGCATCACCCTCTTCAAGAGCCACAAGCGAGACCACCCACTGGATGCCCCAGCCACCAACCAGGAGCCGGTCGAGTTCATCGTGCATCACCGCAAACCGCTGAGCCGGATCGAGCGGACCCGGGTGCTCGAACTCCTACTGAGCCAGGATGCCAGCGATCCCGCCGACCGATTGCCGTTCGAGTCTTCGTTCACCCCCGATCAACGGACCCGGTTCTTCGCAGCTCTGGAAAAAAACGGGTCGCGATTGCCGCAGGGCTGCCTCGAACTGGCGCGCCGTTTCCTGGACCAGGGCCGCACCAACGAGGCCGCCCACCAACTGCTGCGAACCCATGTACTGAGCGCGACGCGCTCCGACGCCGACTCCTTGCGGGAGGACATCCGAAGACTTGCCAAACGGATCTCACCCGGGGCCCCGCTGAACCTCGGGTACACGCCCGAGATCTGCCGGGAACTGGGCTTCATCGAGATCCCGCAGGTCGCCCAACCGATGGAGTTCACCCGACGGTT
>JAIXXC010000030.1 GCA_027490985.1 Verrucomicrobiales bacterium | reverse complement strand
TTCCAGATGCTCTTCCGCGGATCGAACGCCGTCGGCTATTCCAACTACCCTGACCACGTCGTCGCCGGCTTCGTGAAGCATGCGGCCGCCTCGGGCATGGACATCTTCCGCATCTTCGACTCGCTCAACTACCTGCCCAACCTGCGCGTGGCCATGGATGCCGTGCAGGACACGCACGCGTTGTGCGAAGGTGCCTTGTGCTACACCGGCGACATCCTCGATGAGCGTCGCGACACGTTCTCGCTCAAGTACTACATCAAGCTGGCCAAGGAACTCGAGCGCATGGGGGCGCACATCCTGGCCATCAAGGACATGGCGGGCCTCTGCCGCCCCTACGCCGCCCAGAAACTGGTGAAGGCGCTGAAGGACGAGGTGGGCATCCCCATCCACTTCCACACCCACGACACCAGTGGCATCAACGCCGCGAGCATCCTGCGGGCGAGCGACGCCGGGGTCGATGTGGTGGATCTGGCGCTGGCCTCCATGAGCGGCAGCACCTCGCAGCCCAACCTCAACTCCGTGGTGGCCGCGCTGCAGAACACGCCGCGCGATACCCGCATGGACCTCGAGGCGCTCAACGGATTCTCCGACTATTGGGAGAAGGTCCGCGAATACTACACCCCCTTCGACACCGCGCCGAAGACCGGCTCGGCCGAGGTGTACATCCACGAGATGCCGGGCGGGCAGTACACCAATCTCAAGGAGCAGGCCGCCAGCATGGGTGTCTCGCACCGATGGCCCGAGATCGCCCGCACCTATGCCGAGGTGAACGAACTCTTCGGCGACATCGTGAAGGTCACGCCTTCGAGCAAGGTCGTCGGAGACATGGCCCTCTTCTGCTTCAGCAAGGGTATCCGGCCGGCGGATGTGGTGAATCTGGAACCCGGATCGACCCCCTTCCCCGAGAGCGTCATCGATATGCTCGGCGGCGGGCTCGGCTGGCCGCAGAACGGATTTCCCGAGGCGGTGCAGAAGGTGGTGCTCGGCGAGAAGCGCTTCAAGGAAGCCCAGGCGGCGTTCACGGCCGGTCGTGCGGGCAACCGCGCCGAGCCGGTGCACCTCGACAAGCTCCGCCGTGAACTGTCCGACAAGCTCCGTCGCGAGGCGACCGAAGACGATCTGTATTCGCACCTGATGTACCCGGCCGTCTTCGCCGAGTTCGCCAAACACCTCACGCAGTACAGCGACGTGAGCGTGCTGCCCACGCCGGCCTTCTTCTACGGACTGCGACGGGGCGAGGAGATCAGCGTGGAGATCGAGCCGGGCAAGGCCCTGGTCATCCGCTTGGTCAACGTCAGCGAACCGGACAAGGACGGGCGCCGCACGGTGACCTTCGAACTCAACGGCATGACCCGCGAGGCGTTCATCGCCGACAAGAAGGTCACCCCCCAGACCAAGACCCGCCCGAAGGCGGACCTGGCCGACACCCTGCAGGTGGGCGCCCCGATCCCGGGATTGGTGGCCAGCATCGCCGTCACCGTCGGTCAGAAGGTCGCCAAGGGAGACCGCCTGATGATGATGGAAGCCATGAAGATGCAGACCACGGTGACCGCGCCGGTCGATGGCGTGGTGGCCGAACTGCTCTGCGCGGTCGGTGAGACCGTCGAGAGCAAAGACCTGCTGGTCCGACTGCGCGCCTGATAGCGCCTCATCGGCCCCGGCCTCCCCAAACGCCCCAAAAGCCCCAAACGGGGTCCAGTTCAGCCTGCGTTCTTCAACGGACCGTCGCCCACGGTCCCGAAGACGCAGGCTTCGTTCTTGTTGGAGCAGAGGTGCAGCAACTGGAACGATTCCACGTGGTGGGGCATCTCGCGCTTGAGGACATCGAGCTGGGCATAATCGTCGTGCCCCTTGAACTTGATCGTCACCACGAAATGCCGGCAGCGGCGTTCGCGCACCCAATCCAGCACCAGGCCGATGCTGCGTTCGGGTGCGGCGATCACATCGCACAGCAACCAGTCCACCGGCGTCTCCGGCACGAAACGGAAGGCATCGCCCTGATGGAAGGTCACCCGCGGATGCCGCATCAGGTCATCCCGCAACGGAGAGCGGTCCACGGCGATCACCCGGGCCCCGCGCTGCACCGGTTGGTAGGTCCAGCTTCCCGGGGCCGCGCCGAGATCCACGCAGGTGTCGCCGGCGGCGATGAAGCGGTCCATCCGGAGTTCGGATTCGGCGAGCTTGGCGAAGGCCCGGCTGGGGGCGGCCTTGTCGACGGCCACCGGAACCTCTCCTTGCGGAAACGGACTGATCCGTCCCCGCGATCCGGCGGGTTCCGACGCGGGCAGGATCGACAGGAAGGCCATTTCCGGCGAGGTCAACAGCAGCTGGATGAGCGATTCGCCGGGCTGGAACCAGGGACAGGCTCCCCGTTTGGAGGGACAGGCTCCGATCGGGGCCCCGATGGGGTGGGCCAGGGCGGCCTTGGGCACGGCGTCCAATCCCTTGAGCAGCGACCGGCGGCGCTTGCGCAGTTGTTCGACCACCGCCTCGCCGATCAGCTCGCACCGATGACGCCCCGCGTCGGCGACTCCCCAGCGCGGCTCCACCTGCAGACGCCAGGGGCCGCCGTCGGGCAGGCATCCGATGAGCTCCGTCACCAGCGTCTCGGCGGCCGCACGGATGGAAGGCACGGGGAACGGCCGGGCCTCGGGCAACCATTGCCGGGCAAAGGCGGTCAGCCCCAGGGCTTTCCGGGTCTCGGACCACCCTCCGGTGCCCTTCAGGGCCAGCATCGAATCGCCCACCGGTTCCAGAACCGCCGATGGCAACGCACGAACCACCTCCTGCTCCAGGAAGGGGCGATGATCGGGGGCACTCAGGGCGAGATGCATGCGGCGCCGAGTCTGGAGGAAAAAACGAACGCCGTCGCCAGAGGAGTCCGGCGACGGCGTTCGGTGGATGAGCAAACAGGGACTACTGGGTCTTCAAGAAGGCATGCAGATCGGCCAGATCCTGGGCCTTCAGCCCCAGTTGGTCGGCACTCATCATGAGTGAACGACCCAACCCCTTGCGCTCGGCGATCCGATTCTTGGGCACCGACTGCACCAGACCCGCCGCACTCTGGATGACGATGGGATCCCCCTCACTGACCACCACGCCGTGGATCTCGGTGCCATCCTTGGCCTTCAGCACCGTGCCGCTGAACCCGCTGGCGATGTCGGCGCTGGGGTTGATGACCGAGTTGAAGAACACCTCGGCAGTCTGACGCCGGGCCCAACCGGTGAGGTTCGGGGCGTACTCGACGCCGGCGTTGCCCACCCGATGGCAGCTGGAACAGATGGCGTTGAAGCGCTCCTGTCCGCGCGAGGCAGACCCGTTGAGCGCAGCCACGTCGGCCACCGTGAAGGAGGCCTTCTCGGCCTGCGGGATCGTGGCCGAGATCAATTCCACGGACTCCGGATCATAGATCCCTCGGGCCTTGAGGGGAGCGGCCAGTCCGTGGTCTTTCCAGACGTTGTCCTTGCGGTTCATGAGCCACCAGATGGCCTCGGCCTTGATCACGCCCTCGGCCTTGGCGGCGACATCGAGCATGGCCGACGAGGCGGCGGGCACCGTGTTGAAACCGATGGCCGTGACGGCCGCCTTGCGGGCCGCGAGGTCCAGGTTCGTGGAAAGGGCCCGTGTGCGGAAATCACCGATGGACTGCGGCGGATGCAAGCGCCAGGCGATGGAGGCGAACCCGGGCGACCACCGGAGCGGGTCGGGGTCGTTGAGCACCGGCTTGACCTGGTCGTACAAGGCCGACTCCTGGCCGGCCGCTCCGGCGCCCCAGGCCTCCAGCAGGGTGCGGTCGGAACCATCGATGCCCTTGGCCAAGGTGAGGAAGTGTCCGCGGGTCTGATCCAGCGGCAGGTCGCGCAGGGCCAGGGCCACCTCGCGGCGGACCGCCGGCGAGGCATCCTTGGCCAGGGCCGCCGTCTGCGCAGGCAGCGCCTTGCCGGTGCGGTGCAGCGCGCGGAAGGCCACGATGCGCATCTGCGGATCCGAATCCTTCAGGAGCGCCTCGACCGGCTTCTGGCCGGGCTTGCCGAGGCGGGCCAGCAGCCAGACGGCGCGGGCCCGCACATACGGATTCTCATCCTTGAGCAGGCGCACCAGCGGCTTCACGGCCTTGTCGCCGTGCTTGAGGATGGCCTCCTGGGCCGTGCCGCGGAGGTTGACCGCCGGGCTCTTGAGCGCGGCCAGGGCGCCATCGAGCGTGTCGAAGCGGGCCGCCGGCACCTTCGGGCGGAAGCCCTTCGGCGCGATGCGATAGATGGTGCCCGAGGTGGTCTCGTCCCAATCGGCATGACCACCGACACGGGCGTCGAACCAGTCGGTCACGTACACCGCCCCGTCGGGGCCGACCGCCACATCGCTGGGGCGGAACATCACCTTGAGGCCCTGATTGCCACGGGCTCCCCCCTTGAAGTCGGTGCCGGAATAGTCGCCCTCGGCATTGCTGGTCAGGAAGTTGAAGCGCTCGAGCTTGAAGTTGGCTCCGTCGGGCTTGGGCAGGTAGCCGAAGACGACATTGCGGCCCGGTTCGCAGCTCAACAGCAGGCCGCGGTACTTCTGACCCAGCGCTCCGTCTTCGTAGAAGGCGATGCCCGTCGGCGAACCGCCCCCGTACACGTCGCCCGCCGGCATCGAGCCCGGGTCTTCCTGACGCCACTCGGCCACCGGCGTGCTCTGGCCCGGACGCCGATCGGCGCCCCAGGAGCGTTGGCCGTCGAGCGAGCAGAACCCGGCATTGCCGTATTCCATCAGGAAGGCCGTGCGGCAGGCCGGAGGATCGTCGTTGTCGTTCTGGAAGACATCGCCATACGAGGTGACGGTCTGCTCGTAGCTGTTGCGGAAGTTGTGGCCGATGATGTGCACGCCCGAACCGTCGGGATTCATGCGGGCGGCGAAGCCCCCGATCCACACGTGGCCGTCGTCGCTCTTCTGGCCGGCGATTTGCGTCGGGTGCCAGCCCAGCTCGGGGCCCCCGGGGTTGTAGGCGCTGCCGACGCGAAAGGTCTTGCCCGAACGGTCGGTGAACATCGCCCCGCAATTGCCGGCGTTCCAGTACCATTGGCCGTCCGGACCCACGGTCACGCTGTGGATGGTGTGGTCATGGCTCTTGCCGTGGAACCCGGTCAGGATGACCTCGCGCTTGTCCACCGCGGGATCGAACTTCCGGTCGCCATTGACGTCGGTGTAGACGATCACGTCGGGCGCCATCGATACGACCACCTTGTTGCCGATCACCGCCACGCCCATCGGGGCGCGCAGGGCGGGCTCCTGCACAAACACGCTCTGCTTGTCGGCCACGCCATCCCCATCCGAATCCTCGAGGATGACGATCCGGTCACCCGCGGGTTGGCGGTTGTAATGCCCGCGGTAATTGACCCCTTCGGCCACCCAGATCCGGCCCTGCGGGTCGAAGTCGAGGTTGGTCGGATTCTTCAGCATCGGGGTCGAAGCCCAGACGGTGACTTCCAAGTTGGGATCGGACACCTGGAGCAGGCTGGTAGGCACGGCCGTCTCGGCAGCGGCGGCCCGTCCGGCCAAGGCCAGAGCCAAGGCAAGGCGATAGAGCGACATCTTCATAGGCAAGTGGTCCCTGAACCTTGCCCGAAGCCCCCGATCTCCGCCAGCAGGACCATCGGCCCAGCCCCAAAAAAGAACAACCCTCGCTGCTGCCGATCGCACCGAGGGGCGAACGTGGCGGCGAGGGTTGAGCCAAGACGGACACTCCGGTCTAGACACCGGAAAACGATCGGATGTCAGTTATAGATTCTGAGTTTCGGGTCCACGGAATAAGTGGCATTCGCAGCGAACGCCACGACGCTGTACGTGTACTCGTCATCGTTCTGGGCTTTTGACGGGATTTTGAAAGTGATGGTCTTTTTCCCCACAGCGAACCCCAAGGAATCGAGTTTCGTTCCTTTGACCTTCAAAGGATCGATGGTCACCGCAAAGGCCAATAAGGGCACTGCCGACTGTGGATCCGCAGAGAAGACCACGAGGCCTTTTCCGCCGTCTTTACTTACATCGATATTCCCGGCATCTCCTCCACCCGTGGCGGACTTTACTCCGTTGATGATGTAATAGAACTCTCCAGACGGATTGATTCCTATCTGCACCTCGACTTTTGTTGGCCACTTGGTCGGCTTTGCTGATTTTGTTGCTGCCTTATTGGCGGCTCTCCTCAGGTTTCCGGATCTGGATCTCGATGGTTGTTTGTTTGCGCTCATGTTTTTTGTCTAAGGGCGTCCATCGCCCTTGAAATCTTGGATCAGGCCGCGCAGCGGCCATTCCTCGGCCAGGCGCGCTTCAGTCGCGCCCAATTCCAAGGCCCGCCGCATGGACTCCACCGCTTGCTCACGGCTTCCCGCCACCGCATAGGCTACGGCGGCCACGAGCCATATCTCGGGGTCGTTGGGGGCATCGGCCTTCAGCCGATCAAGCTCCGATCGCGCTTGTCCATGACTCCCCAACGCGGCCAGGCATCGGATCCGAAGCAATTGCTCGTTCAGGACCTCGATGGAATCCCTCCGCAGTCGGCCGATCCGTTTTTCCAGGAGGTCAAGGGCGCGGCCATACTCCTTTCGAGCCCGAGCCCTCGACTCCGGCGTGCCCAAGGACATGAGGGCCTCTCCAAGGTTGACGGCACAATCGGTGTCGTTGGGTGCCTCGCGGACAGCGGTCTCCAGTTCCTGCAGGGCACGAACCGGGTCTTCGGGCAGCAGGACCCACCCCAATTGATTCCGGATATTGGCCACCAGAGGGCCGGATGGCCCACTCGCCAGTGCCTTTTCAAGATATTGACGGGCGGCGGATCGATGCCCCCGATGCAAGGCCAGCACCCCCAGGTTTGCTGATCCTTGGAAATTCGCCGGTGCGATCGCCGAGACCTTCAGGAAATCCTTCTCCGCAAGTTCCAAGCGTCCTCGGGTCAATTGGAATCGTCCGCGCTGGTTGAACGCGTACCAGTCGTTCGGGTCCAACGCGATGGCCCGGTCAAACTCTGCCGTAGCCGCCTCGTCTTGTCTCATGGCACTGAGTGCTTTACCCAAATCCACCCGGGCCCGGGTGTTGGACCGTCGCAGTTCCAGGGCCTGGCGGAGATGGGGTACCGCATCGGCAGGCCGGTCGGTCATGGCCAGGATGAGACCGAAAACCGCGCTCGCGCGCTCCGAGGGAGGCTCCTCGGCGGCATTCCGCTCGGCCACGGTCTGCGCCAGGATGAGGTCCTCGGCATCCTGGGATTGTTCGAAGGCCCAGTAGAGCGCTTCGGCATAGTCGGCAGCGATCTCCCGATCTTTTGGGCTCCGGGAATGGGCCAAGCGGAGGCTTTTCACGGCAGTCTCGATGCCGCCCTGCAAGTGGCGGTTGCGCAGCGCCCCCAGCCCCTCGAGATGGAGTTCCTCCAGCTCGGGATCATCCCGTTTCGGGTCGTCCCGCTTCGAGTCGTCCCGGGCGACGCCGGCAGCCCCGCTTTTGGAAGCCCCACCCGGGGCGAGCGGAACCTTCAGCCACTCGGCCAGCAGCTGGGCGATCCGCTCCTCGTACCACGAGGTCGGCTCCCCGGCCTTCTGCACGAGTTCCCCGGAGTTCCGGGTCTGGAACCGCCCATCGCTGCCTCGCTTCAGCAACCGGAGCGACACGGTGCGACGCTGGGCCGAACCGGAGATGCGCCCCTCGACCACGAGGTGGGCCCCGAGCTTCGATGCGGCCAGGCCGGCATTGGTGGCCGCCAGTTCCACCGCATCGCGGACCGGTGCCAGGCGCAGCGGCATGGATTCGGGAACGCGCGCCATCAGGATGCCCTGCACCCGCTCCGCCAGGCCGATGCCGACGGACTCCCCGGCCCGGTTCGGGACGGCGCCCCCGGCCGACTGGAAGGGCAGCAGCGCCAGACGCTCGGGCGGTCGGGACAGCATCCACCACGCGAGGAGCGACGCCATCGCCAAGAGACCCAGACCCGCGGCCACGAACCGGCCTCGACGGCGGCGAGCGGCCGCGGAGGGCCGGGTCGATGCCCCCGAGTCGGGGGCCGGCGACGGCGACGTCTCCGACAAGGCTCCGGGCGGGGTCCAAAACGCCGCGCCCCCCTCCTCGCCGACCTCGTGCACCTCCACCGGCTGGTCCACACCCCGGAGCTGGTAGCGACCATGACGTCGCCATCGGATCGGGCCCAGGCCCTCGGCCCCGCGGGCCACCGCTCCCCGCGCGCTCTCGTACACCAGCGAGCTGACGAGGATCTGGTCGGCTCCGGCCAGCGACATCAGTCGGGCACACAGGTCGACCTGGAGGCCGTACAAATCGTGGACCCTCCGGTGTTCCCCCTTTTCGATCACCACTTCACCCACATGGATGCCGACACGGTCCCGCAACGGCGCCTCGTCGGCCCGGGATGGGTCGCGGAGCGTGTGCTGGAGTCTCAGCGCAAAGAGCACGGCATCGGAAGGCCGTGCGAACACCAGAAAGAACGAGTCGCCGGCCGTGCTGATCTCGGCGGCCTCGGGGAACTCGGCGAGAATGCGCCGAACCTCATCGTGGTGCTCCTGGATGCGTCGAACCCCGAGCCAGTCGCCCAGGCGCTGCTTGAGTTGGGTCGACCCCACCAGGTCGGTGAACACCAGCGTCACCAACCCGGTCTGATGCTTCCGACCGAAGGCCTTGACTCTCCCCTCGCCACCGGCATCGTGGGTCTCAGTATTCATGGCTCCGAACCAAAACCGGACACCGACAATTCAAGTCGGTTTTTTTGATCGATCAATGGTCAAAAACAAGCACTACACACCACCGATGTCTCGTCTGTTGGGTATCGCTGGCTGAAAACTCCTCTTTTCTTTAGAATTATGCAACACGCGCCCATCAAGACCCTCGTCCTCACCCCCCAGCAGCGTGCCGACCTGCTGGAGCGGTCGGCCTGGTCGCTGAGTTTCAACCCGGGAGATCTGATGATCCTCGTGGAATTCATGAAGGTCTGCTCCGGCGGCCCGGGCACCGTCCTGTGCAAGGAGGGCGATACCGACTCGTTCCTGGGGATCCTGATCGACGGGACCGCGACCGTCTTGAAGTCCTCGTCCAACGGCTCCCAGACCGTGATCGGTCGCCTCGGCAAGGACAAATCGTTCGGGGAGATGTCGGTCCTCAACCGGGAACCGCGATCGGCCACGGTGGTGGCCGAAAGCGAGGTGCGGTTGATCGTCCTGCCGCGCGGCGAGTTCGACCGACTGCTCGAAACCCAACCGAAGCTGGCGACCAAATTCCTGCTGAAGATCGCCCGACTGTTGAGCCAACGCCTCCGCGAAACCACAGGCCAGTTGGCCGAACACCTCGGCTGAGTCCCGGGTCACGGATCATGCCCGATCCCCGATTCCGGGAAACCCGTTGGACCCAGGTCCGGCGGGCGAAACTCGATTCTCCGGAGGGCCGACAAGCCCTGTCCGAGCTCTGCCAATCCTACTACGAGCCGGTCACCGCCTTCCTGCGTCACACCGTGGCCGACCCGGACACGGCCCTGGAACTCTCCCACGCGTTCTTCGCGAAACTGCTGGCGGGTGGGGCCATCGCCCGGGCGAACGAAGACCAGGGGCGGTTCCGATCCTACCTGCTCGGAGCCCTCAAGCACTTCTTGGCCCGACAGCGGGAGGCCGAGGGGCGGCTGAAGCGGGGCGCGGCGATCGAACACCTATCGACCGATGCCTCACCGGATGGGTGGCCGCCGCTGGCGCTTCCCGACCCGGGCCAACTCTCGCCCGACGAAGCCTACGACCGGCAATGGGCGCTGACCGTGCTTCAGCGGGCGATGGAGTCCCTGCAGCGGGAATGCATCCACGAGGGGCGCGGCGGATTCTTTGAAGAGGCCAAGCCGTGGCTCACGGGAGATGCAGGCCACGGCGACCAGAAGGACCTGGCCCGAAGCACCGGGATGAACGAGACGGCCCTCAAGGTCGCGATCCACCGACTCCGGCGGAGATTCCGCGACCGGCTGCGCGCCGAGATCGCCGCCACCCTGGAACATCCCGAGGGGATTGAATCGGAGCTCCAGGCGCTCTTTGCGGCCCTGGAAAGAAAATCGACGAATCCCGGTAACCATTGGCCCGTGCCACATCAGGAAACTGGTGCATGAGCCTCTCGACTCCTTCGGCCGACCACTGTCCGCGATGCGGCTCGGCCCTTGACCCGGCCGCCCCGCAGAATCCCTGCCCCCGATGTCTCTTCTCGGCGGCGATGGCTCCCACGCAATCGGGGGCGGCAGCCCAACCGACCTCCGAACCCCTCAGCCCGGCGGCCTTGGCCCCGCACTTTCCCCAGTTGGAAATCCTCGAATGCCTCGGCCGCGGCGGCATGGGCGTGGTGTACAAAGCGCGGCAGAAGGCCCTGGGTCGGATCGTGGCCCTCAAGATCCTGGCCCCGGAGCGCAGCACCGACCCCGGGTTCGCCGAGCGTTTCACCGCCGAGGCCCGGATGCTGGCCTCGTTGAACCACCCCAACATCGTCACCATCCATGACTTTGGCGAGTCGGGGGGATTCTACCATCTGGTGATGGAATACGTCGACGGGGTGAATCTGCGCCAGGCGATGACGGCCGGCCGGTTCACCCCGGAACAGGCGCTGGCCATCGTCCCGCCCGTCTGCGAGGCGCTCCAGTACGCGCACGACCACGGCGTGGTGCACCGCGACATCAAGCCGGAGAACCTGCTGCTCGATCAGCAGGGCCGGGTGAAGGTCGCCGACTTCGGCATCGCCAAGCTGCTCGGGTCCGCGACGGCGGGAGGCCCCGATGCGGCTGCAGCAGGCAAGGTGCCCGCAGACGCGCCGCCTGCGGGCGCGGGCGCGGGCGGCCCTGAGACCCTCGGAGCCTCGGCCGCGGGCACGCCGCAGTACATGGCCCCGGAACAGCGGGCCCGCGGTGCGGTCGACCACCGCGCCGACATCTACTCGCTGGGAGTGGTGCTGCACGAACTGCTCACCGGCACATTGCCAGGCCATTCTCTCAAGGATGCCTCCCGACGAATCCAAGTGGATGTCCGACTGGATGAGGTGGTGCTGCGAGCCCTGGCCGTGGCACCAGAGTTGCGCTTCCCGACCGCCACCGAGTTCCGCACCCGCGTCGAGGCGCTCACCGCCCCGGCCACGCCAGCCCCAGTCCAAGCGCCGCCCATCCAGACTCACGTCTCCCAGCTCTACCGGTCCCTCGTGCGTTGGGCACTGGCGTACCAATGGATGGTCGCTGGCATTCTCACGTTGGCCGGAATCAACGAAGCGGTGCGGGCCTGGATGGGTGGAAGCGAAGGAAACTATACCGGTTGGGCCGTTTTCTTCATCGTGTTCATTACACTTTTTGCTAAACCTCCTCTGGCCAAACTCAAGGCCGATCAGTGGTTGGGCGCCCTTGAAACTGGTGGTCGTCGGGCGCTGAACCAACAGGCAGCCCTGTTCTTCCCGCTCCTGGCGGGGGTCGCCTGGATGGCAACCCACCCGGTATTCGGGCTGGACCCATCGATTCGACTGAGCCTGGCGCTCGCACATTTTGCAGTGGCCGGATTCCCCTTGGTCCTGCTCATGCAGGCCAGCAACCCGAAGCCTTCCCCACTAAGGGTAGGCCGGCAAATCAGAGACTTTACCCTACCAGTGGTTCTGCTGATCTCGGTCACAGTGGCAAGCATTGGTGACGGACTACTCGAAAGCCTCGCTAACCGGCTCGCGAACAAATTCGACAAGACCCCGGTCGTGCCGGGCACGTGGCCACCGGTGGCACCGTCCCCCGTTCTGGGCCCACCCGTCGCATCAAGACCTGGGTTGGATAGGGCGACACCTGGACTCCAGATCCTTCCAGCCCATTCGTTGGTCGAAGGGTCGGTTCCACCGGCCTTCAAGGAAATCATCTTCGACGGTGTCACCAACATCACGAGCTCTCTTGATCCCTACTGTACGTCCAGAACACCGTTTCGACCCGGGGAATCGTTGGAGGTCTGGACGAAGCGATCCGATGGACAACGGGAATCGAAACAGAAGCAACCGTCGAACTTCTTGGATGGCGAGCGGCACAGACAATTTCTCGGCATGTTCTTCAGTCTTCCAGAAAACTTCGAGGGCTTCGGGCCAGCGTTGACAGAGGAATTACGTTTTCGGCTCGCGGGTCGCACCCTCCGGCTACCGGAAGGTCAACCCTTGACGCTATTCGGGCTGACCAACGCCGACGGATCCTGGTGTGCCGGCGGCCTGACCTTCCGACGCACCCTGCCCGAAGGTCGCGAGCCGGCCGTGGCGGCCGTTCGGTTGACGAACCAGCGACCTCTGGGAAACGCGAGTATCACGGCGGATTGGTCGGCCAGCGTTCCCCGGGGCCACGCGCTCGCCCTGCGATCCGGCGGCAGCGAAGGCCAGAAAGCCAACATCACTTGGAATGAGTCTGGTGGACGTGAGTCCATCTCATTCAGGTGCCATTGGTTCTGGATGCAACGCTCCGTCCATCCGGGATCCGGCTTCGATGATGCACTCGCCCTGAAACAACTCGAGTCCCTAGCCGCGGCCGGCCCGCTGCTGGTCACCAACGGGCATCCGCGCACCCTCTTCGCCGTCACCAACGCCCTCGGGGAGAGCTACAGCCTGGCCATCGAACTCCTCAGCGCTAAAGACACGGATCCTTAGACCGGTCGCCTCGCGCGCGGTGGAGGACGAAGGGGCAAAAAAGCCCTTTGCCTTCGACGCCGGCTTCCGGACTCTCCCAGCGTCTCGTGCAACACCATCCGAAGCATTACTGCGGGGTCTTTGGCATCCATGGGCATCCGAATGCCGCCGAACTGACCTACTACGGCCTCTACGCCCTCCAGCATCGCGGACAGGAGAGCGCGGGCATCGTCACGACCGACGGCAAGACCTTCAACATCCACCGGGGCATGGGCCTGGTGCCGCAGGTCTTCACCGGCGATGTGCTGCACCGGCTCGTGGGCCACACGGCCATCGGCCACACCCGCTATTCGACCACCGGTTCGTCGAACATCGTCAACGCCCAGCCCCTGACCGTGGACTGCGCCAAGGGGCGCATCGCCATCGGCCACAACGGCAACCTGACCAACGCCGCCCAGCTGCGCGAAGAACTCGAGGCCAGCGGATCCATCTTCCAGACCACGGTGGACAGCGAGATCATCCTGCATCTCTTGGCCCAACCCGCACGCGCCGGGCACGAGAGTGCCTTGATCGAGACCATGCGCCGCATCGAAGGCGCCTATTCGCTGGTGATCCTCACCGAGAACGAGCTCATCGGAGCTCGCGATCCCCACGGGTTCCGGCCTCTGGCCCTGGGCCGCATGGACAACGGGGCCTTCGTGCTGTCGAGCGAGACCTGCGCCTTCGATCTGATCCAGGCCAAGTACGTCCGCGACATCGAGCCGGGCGAGATCGTCATCATCAACTCCGAGGGGGTCCGCAGCATCCAAGCCTTCCCCACCCCGAAGCGTGAGGCGTTCTGCATCTTCGAGTACGTCTACTTCGCCCGCCCCGACTCCAACATCGCCAACCGCAACGTGTACAAGGTGCGGGTGGAGATGGGTCGTCAACTGGCCCGGGAACACAAGATCCAGGCCGATGTCATCGTGCCGGTGCCCGATTCGGGCAACTGCGCCGCGCTGGGTTATTCGCTGGAAAGCGGCATCCCCTTCGAAATGGCCTTCGTGCGCAACCACTACGTCGGTCGCAGCTTCTTGCAGCCCTCGCAGTTCATCCGCGACTTCAATGTGCGGGTAAAACTCAACCTCATCGCCGATCTGGTGCGCGGCAAGAGCGTGGTGATCGTGGATGATTCGATCGTGCGCGGCACGACCAGCAAGGCCCGCGTCACCTCGCTGAAGGAGGCCGGAGCCAAGGAGGTGCACGTGCTGGTGAGCTGCCCGCCCCACATCAATCCCTGCGTGTACGGCATCGATTTTCCGGAACGCAGCAAGCTGATGGCGGCGACCAACACGCAGGAGGAGATCCGTCGGTTCCTCAATGCCGACTCGCTCGGTTACCTCAGCCTCGACGGCATGGTCGCAGCCACGGGACGCCCCAAGAACGCATTCTGTCTGGCCTGCTACGACGGCAACTACCCGGTCTCCTACGACCCGGCGACCGACAAGCACATCATCGAGCGCCGTCGATCCCGCGCCGGAGCGCTCACGTCGGAGCTGGATTCGTCATTGCGCCAGCCCCGCTTGCTGTAGCCGGCGCTTTGCCGTTCCACAGCCCCACAGCCCAGTCACCCTCGAGCCCCGGGGCTCCATAGGCCACCGCGGCCTCGAGCCCGCCGCGTGATAAGATCTCGGCCGTGCGCCCCCCCTGACAGCGTCTCGGGGCTGCTGCTCCGGTGATGGGGCAGGGCGACCCTCGGAGACCCTCGATACGGGGTTACATCGAGACTTGGGCGAGTTGCTTCGAAGCCACACCGGATGGCCGTCATCGGTTCGACGCGCCCCGTTGGAACCCGGGCTGACACCCACTCCTGCGGACGAGCCCGACCGGCAAGCCCACGGTTCACCCGATTGTCACCCGCCCCTCCATCCGTGGCATTACCATTGCTGAGAGTTCCCATCCCTTCGACGGCCTGATAAGCTTTTCGAGGTCTTTCCCTGTTGCCAAAGCCCCCCATGCGCCTCCCTTTGTTGCATCGCTTGTTTCCCACGCCGCTCCGGTTGCTGCGGCTGGCCGGAGCCTTCTGCGTCGTTTTCAGCACCTTCGGAGCGAATCCCACGCTGGCGACGCGGGCCAAGGCGTTTCCGGAACCCGACTCCGATGGTGACGGTCTCAGCGACGTTCAGGAATTGCG
>JAIXXC010000224.1 GCA_027490985.1 Verrucomicrobiales bacterium | reverse complement strand
GGCAGCCACGGCCTTTTCCGACTCGTCAATCGCTCCCAGCTCAAGGCCTCCGGGTTCGCCACCTTCGCCGACTACGCCCAAGACGTGGTGCGCCGGCACCCGCTTCACCGGGTCGGTTCGCCACAGCCCCGCCTCCGCGAGGGTGCGGTCTGCCTCAATGATCCCTCCCGGGTTCAAGTCTGCCTGGCCTTGTGGGTTGTGGGTCGAAGCGAAACGATCTTGTCAACAACCTGAAATTCATCGGCCACAAGCTGGGTTAAATTATTCAATCCCGTGACAGGCGGATGGCGCTGTCACGGAATGTAATCGGCTTTTTCTCCCGTTGTGACCCGATGGCCGATTGTTCGTCACGCATCCATGAATGATCTGATGTCGTGCCCCGATCTTCATGGAATTCCCGTCGTTGTCTGCCTCTCCAGAGGCAATCCTGCGGATTCACTCTCATCGAGTTGCTGGTGGTCATCGCAATCATCGCGATCCTGGCCGGTTTGCTTCTGCCCGCCCTTGCGAGTGCCAAGCAGAAGGGAAATCAGGCCGTCTGTTTGAGCAATCTGCATCAAGTCTCCTTGGGCACGACGATGTATGCCCAGGACAATGCAGACTCGATGCATTACTACATCGATCCCGATGGAAAACCACAGGTCCCCAACCATGGGCAGTGGACGCTGACTCCGGGTCACAACGCGCTGCTCGATTTTCAGAATCCCAATCAGCGGGTCATCGCTTATTGGGGCGTTGCCTACGTCAATTACTTCGGTGGGGCGCGCCGGGCCTTTCGCTGTCCCAGCGCCAAGATTGTCGACGAGTGGCGAGAAACCGGTTTGGCCTATTCGAGCGAGTTTTGGCGCAATTCGACCTACGGCATCAATCGTTACGCGGCCCTGAACCCCGGGACGGTCTACACGGCCGATCCGACTCTTCCCCGGAAGATCAGCGAAATCCCCAGCCCCCAGACGACCGTGTTTGCCCAGGACTCGGCAGAGCAGCGGATGGAGGGACATGACGACAGTCTTGGGATCTTTCCGGGTTATCAGGAGGGCTTGATCCAGTGGAAAGTTCGGTTGGCCAGTCTCTATCCCGGAGTACGGATGGAGTTCGAGTGGTTCCGTCACAATCGCCAGTGCTCCACCCTTTGGCTTCCCGGCAACGTGTCCACCATCCGCCACAGCAAGGGGGTGGATTATCGCTGGTACACCGGCGATCTCCCGCAAGAAAGCCCTCGATGATCTCTCCTCCGTATTCCAACTCAACCTCCACTCCATGAACCAGAAAACCACCCCCATCGCACTGGCGGTCCTGCTGTCGGCTCCTGTCCTGCAGGCAGCCATCACCGACCAATTGGTGACTCACCTCACCTTTGATTCCACGTTGCTGGACATCTCGGGCAAAAACCATCACGGCACCGCCGTGGGTAACATTCAGTATGGCCCCGGACAGGTCGGAACGGGCGCCGTTCAACTCTCATTCAAGAAGGACGGCACCAGTTTCAACTACGTCACGTTGGGGGCTCCTGCCGACCTCGACTTCGGCACCGGCACCGACTTCTCCGTGAGCTTCTGGTGCAAGTTCAAACAATTCGTCTTCGACCCGCCCTTCATCGGCAACAAGGATTGGCTGAGCGGTCAGTATCAGGGCTGGATGGTGGCCACCGGAACCGATGGTCGCCTTCAGTGGAACTACGGTGGAGCGCCCGGACAGCGGAAGGATTATGATGGCCCGGGTGGAACCCTGAGCGACGGGCTTTGGCACCATGTCGCCGTCACGGTCCTGCGTGCCGGCGAGGTGGTCACTTATCTGGATGGCGCGCTGGTCGACGAACGGGATGTCTCCGCAAGTCTCAACAATGTGGATACCCAGGCGGGCCTGGCGCTCAACATCGGTCAGGATGGCACGGGTCGCTACACCGACGGCAACAGTGTCGAGATCAACGACCTGATGATGGATGATGTGGGGATCTGGCGACGGGTTCTGACCGCGGCGGAAGCCAAGGCCATCCACCAAGCGGGCCTCGCCGGCAAGTCCTTGACCAGCGTGGTTTCGACGCCGGAACCCCCGGTGCTGGTTCGTCAGCCGGCCGGTGCCAATACCGTGGCGGGTGACGCGTTGACCCTTCGGGTGCTGCCCCGGGGAACCTCGCCGTTCACCTTCCAATGGCGTCGGGGTTCGGTGGTCTTGCCATCGGCCACCAACGCGCTGCTGGTGCTTCAGGATGCCCAGGCCAGGGATGCCGGAGTCTACACGTGTGTCGTGGGCAACAGCGTCGGGTCTGTGGTGAGTGAGCCGGCTGAAGTGACCGTGGATCTTCAGCAGGCGCCCACCCTCAGCGAACAACCCCTGGCCGTCGCGGTCGGACCCAACGGTCGGGCCCAGTTCGCGGTGCGTGCGGCCGGTGTTGCTCCGCTGTCCTACCAGTGGTTGCGCAATGGCACACCCGTCGCCGGAGCCACCCAACCCATCCTGGTCCTGCCCCGTGTCCAGTCCGGTGAGGCCGGTCGTTACACAGTGCAGGTCCGGGCCGGCAACGGCCAGTCCACCCTGAGCCAGGAGGCTGTTCTGTCCATCATCGACGACATCCGCCAAGGTCTGGTGACCCACCTCACCTTCGACACGGATTATTCCGATGCCTCGGGTCGCAACAACAACGGCACCCCGGTCGGATCCCCATCCATCGTGGCGGGTCGGATCGGTGGCGGAGCCCTCAAGTTCTCCCAGAAGGCCGACGGGTCGGAATTCAATTACGTGACCCTCGGTACTGCGTCGGATCTCGAGTTCAGCGTCGACGGGGACTTCTCCTTCTCGATGTGGGTCAAGTTCAGCTCCTGGAAGCGCGACCCCCTCTTCATCTCCAACAAGAACTGGAACAGTGGCGGCAATGTCGGCTATGCGCTGGCGACCGGTGCCGACGGTCGGTTCCAATGGAACTATGCCGAGCAGGTGGGTGAGCGCCGCGATTACGACAGCGGTCCCGGATTGGTCGGCGATGGCGCGTGGCACCATGTGGCCGTGACCTTCCAACGCGGGGGGCAGGCGTTGACCTTTGTCGATGGCCGCGAGGTCAACCGGCAGCCCCTTCCCACCACCGGCACCACGATCAGCCCGGGTCTGCCGACCAACATCGGCCAGGACGGCCGTGGCAACTACACCGACAACGGCACCGTGAGCATGGAGGACGGCCTGATCGATGACGTGGCCATTTGGCGCCGGTCGATCACCCCCGAGGAAATCGTCGCCATCTTCCGCAAAGGGCAATTCGGCTCCAACGTCCAGGAGAAGTCCCTCAGCGAGGCATTGGTCGCGTGGCTGCCCCTGGATTACGACACCTTGGATCGATCCGGCCGCGGCAACCATGGTGTCCGCGTGGGCAATCCCCGGTTTGTCGAGGGGCGCTCCGGTGGTTCGATCGCTGTGACTTCGATCACCAACGGTTCCTCGTTCAATTACGTCTCTCTGGGAGCCCCGGCCGACCTTCAATTCGGAAAGGACGTCAACTTCTCGGTCTCCCTTTGGACCGCGTTCACCAATTGGACCGGCGACCCGGTTTTGATCGGCAACAAGGATTGGCGCAGCGGCGGCAATCAGGGCTGGGTGATCGCCACGGCGGGCAACGGTCGTCTTCAGTGGAACCTGGGCGACGGCGATGCCGGAGGCCGCAGCCGCCGCGACTACGATGGACCCGGCGGCACTCTCAACAACGGTGCCTGGCATCACATCGCCACCGTCTTCGATCGTCTTCAAGGTGTCGCGCTCACTTACCTTGATGGCACCGCGGTGAGCACCAACTCGATCTCTGGCGACCTCGATTCCATCGACACGGCCGCCGCGCTCTCGGTCAACATCGGCCAGGATGGTCTGGGCTCCTACACCGACAACGGTGCGGTGGGAATCCGGGATGGTCGCATCGACGACGTCGCTGTCTGGCGACGATCGCTCGGTGCGGCCGAGGTTCAGACCATTTTCCAGCGGGGCCAGCAGGGTCGCGATCTCTTCGGCCTTGAGCCGCGCCCCCAAGGCTTTCCCAGCCTCCAAGTACGGCGATCGAACGAAGGTCTGCGGGTCTTCTGGCCCAAGTCCGAGGTCGGATATCGTTTGGAACGGACCGCCAGCTTGAGTGCGACGGCTGATTGGGTTCCGGTGGCTTCGATTGTGGTCGGCGACGAGAATGTCAGCGCGGTCATCGAAGAAGCCGCGGCCTTCTATCGCCTCCGCAAACCCTGATCGGGTCGCCTGATCGGGTAGTTTGACTCAATCCTCGCGCAGCAGCGGTCGGAACTCAAAGGTCTGACCGCTGCTGCTTTTTCCCCCAACGGGAACCCCTGAGTCTGGCTTGCTATTACCATTTGATACGTACCCGTATCAATTTGGTTTGCCAGTCTCGGGGAGCCCCGCCACGTTGTGGCTTGTTCGGAAACGCCTCTCCGTCATGAACGCTTTCTCCGTTGCTGCCTTGTTTTCCGGTGTTGTCGCCCTGTCCCTGCAATTGTCGGCCGCCGATGGCTGGCTCACCTGGCGTGGGCCTCTGGGCACCAGCGTCTCCACCGAGAAGGGATTGCCGCAAAAGATCGATGCCAAGGCCCCGCTCTGGAGCGTGGACTTTCCGGGCCAAAGCACGCCGGTGATCTCGGGCGGACGCCTGTACATCAACGGCTACCAGGGCGACGGCCAAGACCTCCAGGAGTTCACGGCCTGCTTCGACGCCGAGACCGGCCAGGAACTCTGGCGTCACGGCGAGAGCGACTTCCTCAGCGATACGATTTACCTGCGCTACGCGACCTCGTCGCCGACGGTGGATCCCGAGACCGGCAACATCTACGCCCAGCACACGCAGGGCTTGCTCATGGCGTTCTCTCCCGAGGGCCAATTGCTGTGGAAGCACTCCATGATGGAAGAGTTCGGCCGGCTCACCTTCCCGAATTCTCGCACGGCCACCCCGGTCATCGACCAGGAACTGGTGATCATCCGCGGTATCACCAGCGCCTGGGGCGCCCATGGTGCCGCCGGCGACCGCTTCTACGCCTTCGACAAGAAGACCGGCGAACTGGTGTGGTCGAGCGCGCCTGGCGACCGCCCGCAAGACAACACCTTCTCCCAACCTTGGCTCGACCTCTGGGGCGGTAAGCGAGTGCTCTACAGCGCCGGCGGCGACAGCTCCATTTTGGCCATCAACGCCCGGACCGGCGAGCCCCTCTGGCGCTTCCCCTTCGCCAAGGC
>JAIXXC010000063.1 GCA_027490985.1 Verrucomicrobiales bacterium | reverse complement strand
GGCGATGGCATCCCGGAGTTGGTGTATCAGGAGGTGCCCCAACCGAGTCGAACCCTCTTTGGCACCAATTCGGCTGCGGGTTATGGCTACACCAACCGCAACAGCGTGGTGCTGGGCAACTCCGGGCACTTGCGCGTCACCGTCTCTCCGGAGGGGGCCGATGTGGAATATGTCCGTGTCTATCTCCCGGAATCGGAGGGGCCGGGCCGAACCAATCGCATGGTCAGCCACCGCTACACGATCGCCCCTCGCAAGATACCGGTTCCCGTGGCCGCCTGGCGCCTGCCTGACACCGGCCAGACCACCAAGGCGGGACTGCCCGTGGCCGGCGCCGATTCCGACTACACGCTGGATCCGCCGTCCTACCGGGACAATGGCGATGGGACGGTGACCGATCAGGTCACCGGATGGACCTGGCAGCGGATCGATGGAGGTGAAATGACCTGGGAACGGGCCAAGGCCTATGCCGCCACCAACACCCTGGGAGGCGTTCCGGCGGGCGGATGGCGGTTGCCCACTATCCATGAACTGGCCTCGCTGTTGATTTATTCGCGGCAGAATCCGGCCCTCGACCTGGCCTATTTCGCCTCGTCCGGTGGCAATGCCGACTACTGGTGGTCCCGCGACACGCAAGCCAATGATCCGACCCGGGTCTGGGTGGCCAATGCGGGTGGAGGCACCGGGCCCAAGGTTCAGAGTGAAACCCTGAGCGCCGGTGGAACGCTCCGCTACCATGCCCGACTGATCCGTGGAGCGGTGCCGGCACCGGTGTCCTCGTCGAGGTTCCGCGCCCGGGGCGACGGCATCGTGGAGGATTCCCTCACCGGTCTGATGTGGCAGCAGGCCGAGGCTACCGGCCCCATGGATTGGGGACAGGCTCTGCAAAACGCCGAAGCCCTGACACTCGGTGGATTCCAGGATTGGCGCCTGCCCAATATCCGCGAATTGCGCTCGCTAAACGACGAGACCCGCAACGGACCCTCGATCGACTCGACGGCCTTCCCGGGAGCCAAGTCGGCCCGCTATTGGACCTCCACGCTGCAGAACAACCGCACCACCCACGCCTGGTTCGTGGAGTTCATCAGCGGCATCACCAGCCAGACACCGCGGGAGACGCTTCTCTGGGGGCGCGCCGTTCGGGGTGGTTTCACCAACACGGCGCCGGTCCTGTCGCCGATCCCCGACCCGGTCTTGCGCCCCGGAGGCACGTTCCGCTGGACCAATGTCGCCACCGACCTGGAAACCGTGCCGACCGCCCTGCGATTCCAGGCGCAGGGGCAGACCAATGGCCTCTCGATCGACCCGATGACCGGAGTGATGGTCTGGAGGGCTCCGGTGTCCCTGACGCCGATCGTCCAAATGGCCGCGGTTTCAGTGATGGATACCGGCAATCCCGCCCTGGGCGCGACGCAGTCGGTCCGACTGAGTGTCCCGGCCCTGACGCGCCCGCCGAGCCTCCAGGTTTCGTCCGGCGATGCCGGATCGCTCCGTCTTCAGATCGACGGCGAGGCGGGTCCCGGGTATCGCTTGCAGGCGTCGACCAACCTGAGCTCGTGGAGCGATCTGGGGCAGTTCCTGCCAACCGTCTTCCCCTGGATCTGGAACGACGAGGGTTCGAACGCGTCGACTCCGTGGCGATTCTTCCGTGTGTTGGCCGAACCGTCTCCCATAGCGTCCCCATGAACTCTTATTGCCTCCGTCTTGTCCCCGCATTGCTGATCCTCATGGGGGTGCAGCGAATCGGTGCGCATGATCTGTCGGAGCACGACGTGCCCGGGAATCGGCAGTCTTCGGTCGGCCATGCTTCGGTGCCGGCCCGGTTGCCCCTCAAGGTGGCCGATGCGGCGGCCCAGCGTCTCGCACTGTTCAGCCGATTCGGACCGAACGTCCGGGCCTCCACCAACGCCACGCAGTGGATCGTGGAGAGCGACGGCATGCCCGATCACCGCATGATGGTGGGCATCACCGCCTGGCAACAGCAGGTGCCGCTGCCGCAGCCCTACACCGGCGCCAATGCCTGGAGGATTCCGCGGTTCCCGGTGCCGGCGACACAGCCCTTGTCGGCCAAGGATCATTTCTTTCGCGGGGCCATCGCCATGGCCGTCAACGGTGTGCCGATCTTCAATCCGATCAAGAACGACGGCCGTACCGACACCTTCCTGGCCGGCGAACTCGACGAATTCGGCGGACACTGCGGGCGCGCCGACGACTACCATTACCACATCGCGCCCACCCATTTGCAGGAGCGGGTGGGACCCGGGCAGCCCATTGCCGTGGCCCTCGACGGCTATTGGATCTACGGCTTCGACGAGCCGGATGGCTCGCCGGTGGGATCGCTGGATGCCTTCAACGGCCACAGCACGCCAGCCCTGGGCTACCACTATCATGCGACCCGGAAGTATCCGTACCTCAATGGAGGATTCCACGGCGAGGTGGTTGAGCGGGAAGGGCAGGTGGATCCGCAGCCCCGAGCCGAACCGGTGCGTCCGGCCCTGCCGCCGTGGCGCGGGGCCCGGATCACGGGATTCGATCGGGTTGCGTCGAATCACTTCCATCTTGAGGTGAAGACCGCCACCCAGACCCATCACCTTCGTTATCGCCTGAACACCAACCAGACCGTGACCTTCGATTGGGCCGATGGAGACGGTCAAACCGCCTCGGAGACGTACTCGTTACCGTCTGGAAAAAGCGGTGGCGCCGATGGCGAGAACTCCGGGCGACCCCGTCGCCGCCGCCAGCCATGACCCGCCTCCAGCCCCTTTCTTGGCGAGTGTTGTTGGGCATGTTGTTGGGAATCGGACCGCTGTGGGGAGCCGAATCCACCGACAAATCGCCTCGCCGCAGCCAGGCTTCGGTGCTCGCGGCCGAAGTGCCGAAGGTGCCGTTGCGGGCCTGGTTGTGTCGACCGGGTGCCCAGGACATGTCGTTGAGTCTCTTCGCGCAGGAATCCTTGGAATTCCGGGTCGCCTGGGGCTTGGCGGGGCGTTCGCGTCTTCGTCACTCCGAATGGCTGAGGCTGGAGGCCGGCCAGACGCGGGTGGTCCCGATGACCGGACTTCAGGTCGACCGATCTTATGCGTATACGGTGGCCACCCGAGGCGGGGCTTCCGGCGATCCGGGCTTGCTCCAAGGAACCTTCCATACCCGACGCTCCAAGGACTCCCGTTTCACGGTGGCCCTTCAGGCTGACAGTCATCTGGATACCGGGACTGATGTGCGGCTCTACGAGCAGACGCTGGTCAACATTCGGGCCGACGCGCAGGATTTCCTAATCGACCTCGGCGACACCACCATGGTCGACAAGTTTGGTGGATTCTACACCCGCGCCGAATCCCAATACATCGCCCAGCGGCACTTCCTCGGGGCCATCGCTGGTGAGGTGCCGGTGCTGATGGTGTTGGGAAACCACGATGGCGAGAAGGCCGAGCGGCTCAATGGGCATCCGGATTCCATGCCGCTGTGGTCGTTGCGGATGCGCAAGCAGTACTTCCCGAATCCGGAGCCGGGCGGGATCTACTCCGGCAATCGCACCGCCCGGGCCGACGCCGGTCTGTTGCAGGACTACTACGCCTGGGAGTGGGGGAGCGCCCTGTTCGTGGTGCTGGACCCCTTCTGGTTCGCCCCCTCGCGCCGGAGGGACGATCCTTGGGCGATGACCCTGGGCGAGGAGCAGTACCGATGGTTGGCCTCGGTGCTGGAGGGCAGTTCGGCTCCGTTCAAACTGGTGTTCATCCACCATCTGGTCGGGGGCCGGGACCGGGAGGTGCGCGGCGGGGCGGCCATCGCTCCGTTCATGGAATGGGGTGGCCGCAATGCCGACGGCAGCGACGGGTTTGGTGAACATCGACCCGGATGGACTCGGCCGATCCACGCCTTGCTCCAGGCTCACGGCGT
>JAIXXC010000116.1 GCA_027490985.1 Verrucomicrobiales bacterium | reverse complement strand
GCCGCATTCGGGCTTTCGGTTTGTCCCGGACAACGCCCCGCCCCCAGACTGGTCCCATGATCGAGCGCCGGGACTGGAAACCCGAGGAAGTGATCCGGCTGACCCTTCGGGTGCTGATCGGATTCGTGGTCGCTGGGCTGGTCCAGTCCCTGTGCGGCTCCTTCGGGGCGGAGGGCCGACCGGGCCTCGGCCGTTGGCCGGCTCTGGTGCTGGGCCAAGTGTGTTTCCACGGCGTGGTCGTGGTGGCGATGGCGGTGTTCTTGAGAAACCAGCGCCGGAGTTGGACGGCGGGTTTCGGCTTGGCGACGGGCGGCAGCGCCCGGGCCATCGGGATGGGGATTCTTGCGGGGTTGGCCTTCCTGCCGGCGGCCTATGGACTGCAGTGGGCCATCGGAACCTGGCTCAAGACCCTGGGCGTGGAACTGCCCGCCCAGACGGCCATCGGCATCCTGACCGAGGCCGATGCCGCCGGACGGGCGGCCATCTTTCTGACCGCCGCGATCGGGGCCCCATGGGTCGAGGAGATGCTGTTCCGCGGGGTGGCCTATCCGTTTCTGCGGGATTTGGGCTGGCCCCGGGCCGCGTTCTGGGGGACCGCCATCGCCTTCGGCCTGATCCATGCCAACCGCAGCGTCCTGGTGCCGTTGACGGCATTCGGGTGTCTGCTGGGGCTGCTCTACGAGCATTCCGGGAACCTGCTCACGCCGATCGCCGCCCACGTCACCTTCAACTCCGCCCCGTTCGTCCTGCTGGCCCTGGATATCCGCCTGGACCGTTGAATCGCGCCGTCGATCCGACTTCCGACTCGACCGTCACCGCCCCGGCCGACACCGTTGCGCGCATGACCGGTTTGCCGAGCGCCGCTTTGAAGCAGGAATTGATCGAGATCGGCCGCGACTTCCACCGCCGGGGATGGTCGTTGGGCACGAGCAGCAACTACAGTGCTGTGGTCTCGAAGGATCCGCTCCAGCTTCTCATCACCGGCAGCGGCTTCGACAAAGGGCGTTTGACCCCCGACCAGTTCGTTGTGGTCGACGGGCAGGGCGCACGCACCGAACCGACCCACCCCAAGCCCTCGGCGGAGACCCTGCTGCACACGCTGTTGGCCCGGAAGGCGGGGGCGGGGGCCGTGCTGCACACCCATTCGGTCTGGGGAACCCTCCTCTCGGAGGCGCTGCAGCATTCCGGGCGCCTTCGGATCAGCGGCTACGAGATGCTCAAGGGATTGTCCGGTGTGACCACCCACGAGGCCTGCGTGTCGATCGCCGTCGTTCCCAACACGCAGGACATCGCGGCGCTGGCCGAGTCCCTGGAGGGGCGTCTGGCCGCGGGCGATCCGGATCTGCGTCATGGTTTCCTCATGGCGGGCCATGGTCTCTACACCTGGGGGGCCGATTTGGCCGAGGCCCGGCGTCACATCGAGGTGCTTGAATTCCTGATGGAGGTGCTGGGAACCCGTCGGAGCATCCCGGTCTGATCCGGGCGCGGCGGGCGGCTTTGACGAACTTCTGCCGGTTCGTTCACGAGCGATTCCGGGCGGGGTTTTCGGAACCGGATTGTTGCTGTTGCCCGCGGGCCGCCCCGCAGTAGCCTCAGGCATGGCGTTGTTGCGAATTCCTGCAGAAAACCGGGTTCTTGCCGATCCCGAGGCCATCCGGTCGCACTTGGCCGCCCATGGCATCTGGTACGAACAGTGGCCGGTGGCGGGGCGGGTGGACCGTCAGGCCACGGCCGATCAGATCCTTTCGGCCTATGCGCCCGAGGTCGATCGCCTGAAGGCCCGCGGAGGTTACATCACCGCCGACGTCATCGACGTCACGGCCGATGTTCCCGGACTCCAGGCCATGTTGGACAAGTTCAACAAGGAACATACCCACGCCGAAGACGAAGTGCGCTTCATCGTCCGCGGCAGCGGGGTATTCCACATCCATCCGAGCCAAGGCCCCGTGTTCGCCATCGAGGTGATGGCTGGAGACCTCATCAATGTGCCGGCCGGCACGCTCCATTGGTTCGATTTGTGCGCCGATCGCGACATCCGTGCGATTCGACTGTTCCGGGAGAAGGCCGGCTGGACGCCGGTGTACAGCGGCAACGACATCGCCGCCGGTTACCAACCGCTGTGCTTCGGCCCGAGCTATCTGCCGGCCGGTTCGCCCCGCGCGGCCACCTTGCCGGAACTGGCGTCATGATCGGGTTCCCGGTTCGGATGGTCGTGTTGGACATCGAAGGCACGGTGTCTCCGCTGGCCTTTGTCCATGAGGTTCTCTTTCCCTTCGCCCGGCGTGAGTTGGCCGGATTCCTGGTCCGGCATCGGGACTCACCCGCCGTTCACCGGGCCCTCGAGCAGATCGCTCTCGATGCCGGACAGCCGCCCCACCTGGCCGGAAACCCTCCGGACCTCGCGGTGGATGCGGTTCGAGCGGGTTGGGTGACCCACATCCAGGGGCTGATGGACCTCGACGCCAAGCAGACCGGCCTCAAGGGATTGCAGGGGCTGATCTGGGACGAGGGGTACCGCTCGGGCGAGTTGAAGACCGTGCTCTTCGACGATGCCGTGGAGGCCATCCGGGCCTGGCATCATGCGGGGGTGCGCCTGCGCATCTACTCCTCGGGCAGCATCGCCGCGCAACGGTTGTTCTTCGCCCACGCCGTGAGGGGGGATCTGACCGGCTGTTTGGAGGGCTACCACGACACCACGACCGGCCCCAAACGTGCGGTGGCCAGTTATCGGGCGATTGCCGATGCCGCGGGGTTGCCGGCCTCGGAGATCCTGTTCCTGAGCGATGTCACCGAAGAGTTGGACGCCGCGCTCGAGGCGGGTTGCCGTACGGCCTGGGTCGTGCGTCCGGGCAACAAACCCGGCCGGACCGATCGGCATCCCGCCATCGAGGGGTTCGCGGAGATCCGGCTCAGCTGAGCTTCCAGTTCCCGCGCATCGGTTGGTCGAGGTAGGCGTTGGCCGCCTTGTCACCGATGAAGGTCTCCTTCTTGGAGTCGTAGCGCAGCACCCGGCCGGTTTGCAGGGCGATCTTGGCGAGATTCACCAAGGTGCAAGAGCGGTGACCGTTGATCTCGTTCAAGGCGAACTTGGAGCGGGTTTTCACCGCCTGGACGAAGTCGGTGACCATGGGCTCCGGATCCTTCAGACCCTTGAGGGTCTCGGCGAAGTTCGGGATGTCGGTCTTCATGCCCTTGAAGATCGAAGCCTTCGATCCGGCGATGAAGGCGGCCTGTTTGTCCTTGTTGTCGCCATCGAGGATGATCTCGGTGCCGTCCTTGTACTTCATCCGGATGGTGCGGAAGGTGCCCACGGCATCGGCATCCTGCACCGGGGCGTCGGACTCGATCTCGACCGGGCTCTCGTTGTCCTTGCCCAGGATGTACTGCACCGGATCGAGGTAGTGCTGGCCCATGTCGCCCAGACCGCCTCCATCGTAGTCCCAGTAGCCCCGGAAGGTGCCGTGGACGCGGTGCGGGTGGTAGGGTTTGTAAGGGGCGGGGCCGAGCCAGAAGTCGTAGTCGAGCTCGGACGGGACGGGCTGCGGCTTCAGGTCGGTGCGGCCGATCCAATAGAACTTCCAGTCGAAGCCGGTCGAGGCGTTGAGGGTGACCTTGAGCGGACCGTCGCCCAGAAGACCGTGCATCACGGCCTTGCGGATGTCTTTCACCGGCACGCCCATGCCATAGAAGTTGTCCTGGAACCGGAACCACGTGTTCAGTCGGAAGATGCGCTTGTGCTTCTTCACGGCGGCCACCACGGCGCGACCTTCGGCGATGGTCCGGGTCATGGGCTTCTCGCACCAGATGTCCTTGCCCGCCTTGGCCGCGGCGATGGAGATGATGGCATGCCAGTGCGGCGGGGTGGGCACATGGACGATGTCGATGTCCTTCCGCTCGAGCACCTCGCGGAAATCCTTGTAGCCCTTGCAGTCGGGGCCACCGGCCTTCACCGCCTGCGCGAGGTGGTTCGAGTCGACATCGCACACGGCCAGCAGTTTGCAGGTGGTGTTGATGGAATTGACATGCCCCATGCCCATGCCCCCGGTGCCGATGACCGCGCGGGTGAGGATCTCGCTGGGCGGCGTGTGGCCCGCACCGCCGAGCACATGGCGGGGGACGATGGCCACGGTGGCCATCGCGGCGATGGAGTTGCGGAGGAAGCTCCGGCGTGTCAGCGGATTCTGGGTGTTCATGATCGGGTCTGAGTCTGGGGAGGTGGCGTTGGAGGATTGAAGACCGAATCGGTCGATCGGGTCACGCGAGGATTTGTCGGATCACCTCGCCTTTCACGTCGGTGAGCCGGATGTCGCGCCCGCCGAAGCGGTAGGTCAGCCGTTCGTGATGGATGCCCAACTGGTGGAGGATCGTGGCATGCAGATCGTGCATTTCGAGCCGGTCGACGACCGACTTGTAACCCCAGTCGTCGGTCTGGCCGTAGGCCATGCCCCCACGGATACCGCCGCCGGCCAGCCAGACGGAGAACCCGTGTTCGTTGTGGTCGCGTCCGTCGCTGCCTTGAGCGAACGGAGTCCGGCCGAATTCGCCCGCCCAGACGATCAGGGTCTCGTCGAGCAGCCCACGCTGCTTGAGGTCGATGAGCAACCCGGCGATGGGTTGGTCCACGGCGCGGGCGTTGTCGCCATGGTTTTTGACCAGCCCGCCATGGGCGTCCCAACGGCTGTAGCCGTCGACCATCGGGATGGTGAGTTCGATGAAGCGCACCCCGCGCTCGACCATGCGCCG
>JAIXXC010000085.1 GCA_027490985.1 Verrucomicrobiales bacterium | reverse complement strand
GTGGTGAACAGCGAGTGGACCCTCACGAGCACTGCGGTCGACGGCGGAGTGGATGCCGATCGCGACGGATTGCCCGATGCCTGGGAACTCCGATACGCGTTGAATCCGGGCCTCGACGACCGGTTGCTCGACACCGATGGCGATGGGCAGAGCAATCGCGACGAATTCCTCGCCGGAACCGATCCCCGCGACCGGCAAAGCCTGTTGCGGCTCCGCGTCACACCTTTGGTTGCGGGCGATGGAGGAACCGGCGTCGGTTCGGCCCGCCTGCAATGGGACGCCAAGGCGGGTCGTTCCTACACGTTGCTGGAAGCCTCGGGAACCGGCCCCATCCCCTGGAAACGCCATGCCGATATCGCGGCCGAGGCCGAGGACCGGATGGCGGAGATCTCCGTCCCGCTCCCGGTCACCGGAGATTCCCGCCTCTTCCGGTTGGTGAGCCCGATCCAGCCTTGAGCGCCACCGCAGGGAGGGCCTCCACCTCGCGGTCGGGGCCTCCTGTTCGATTCGACCGTCGAATCACGGGTTGGGTGCGCCCGGACTGGGAGGCAGGATTCGGAAGGTGTCGGGCTGGGAAGAGGGTCTTCCCCACGCCTGATCGCGCGACAGCCTCCCGAATGTCACCGAATCGAGCAGCGCATTGAATCGATCGTCGCGATCGACAAGCAGTACGGTCTCGCCATCGCGGTCCAACTTGAAATTGGCATGCAACCCCGGGAGGTCCGGCCCGTCCTCATCCAGCCAGACCACCAGAAATCCGTCGGGATCCAGGAAGGTGCCTGTGGGAAAGCGCCATTTGCGGGGTTGGGCCGGATCGTCGCTGAGATGGCAACCTTCCAGAGAGACCCGATGGCTCGAGGGGTTGTGCAACTCCACGTAATCCTCGAATTCGCCCTGATGATCCCGGATGACGGCACCGTTGTCGGCCACCAGTTCGTTGATCCTCACCGGCGATGAACCGTTCGACGACGGAATCACCGTGTACTCCAACGCCGCCCGCTCCGTTCGGGTCGGGTGGAACCGCGTCGTCCCCATCGCGTCCGGGCTCCGGGCCTCGACATAGTACTGGACCCGTGTTCCGGCCGGTCGTGCCGGGGTCGTGGCCGCATAGATGCCGTCGCCCGCGACCCCATCACTCCCCGTCCCGTTGTCCCACATCCGGACCGTCTCGAACCGGCCGTGGGTCGCACTGCGATGATGCAACCAGACCGAGCCGACCTTGCCTCCGGGCATCGCCGCACCGACCCGGGCCGTGATCACGGCACCCGCCTCGGGGGTGGGCGATGGGGGTTCGGTGACGGAATGGAACCTGGGGGCCGCAGCGTTCAGTTCGGAATGATTCCTCAGGAACGCGCATCGATTCGTGACGAAGCGCTTCATCTCCAGGAGTCCGTCCCGGTATTCCGCTTCGCTCATGGGGCGGATGGGATCGGCCAGGATCGCCGGTTCGCTCATCGCCGCCAACCGGTCGATCCACGGGGTCAGCACCTCGGGGTTGAACGACTCGTCGAGGACCGTCCGCATATGGGCCAGATAGCGCTGCCGCCACTCCGGCACCGAGAGCAATTGCTTCAACAACGGGCGATTGGCATCGGATTCGCCATGAACCGGAGAGAGCTCCGAAAATGAACTCACGAAGGCCTCGTTGCCATCGTGTTGGAGGGGATGGATGCGTCCGCTCTCGGGCTCGTAGTAGAAACTGTAGTCGGCCCCCTTGTGCCAATAGCTGTCGTCCTCGACGAAGAGGTTCTCGAGGACCAGGAACCACAGCCAGGAATCCACCGCAAAATAGCCGTCCAACACGGTCGACCGCTGCGCCGCCGGCGTGTTGTTGAGTGCGTCGATGGCCCGGATCAACCGATGCCACGCGTTGGTGGAGTTTGGGGTGTTCTTCAGTTCGTAGTGCCGCTGGTATTCGATGACATCGGTGCCGATCCACTGGAACGACGAAGCCCCCTGGGTCTTGTTGGGCGTCCTCCAGCGATCACCCGAGGCGCTGGGAAACCATTCCCGGATCAGGTCGCTGTCCCCCTGCTGGGCAAGCGAATAGACTCCGCGGTTCTGTCCGTTGATGAACAACCGGGCGATCCCCGCCCGTGGTGCCGGGGCATAGCGCCTGAAGACCCCGAAATAAACGGCTTCCCGAAGCAGGGTCGGGTCGCCCCAACCGTTGTTGAGGTTGAGGGTTTCGTAGCCGAGGAACCGGTGGCTCGGATGGATGAAATCCAGGGTGATGTTGAGCGAGTTCTTGTCGCGGTCCGGCGCGAACGAGCTGTACCCCTTGTAGCGGGCCCCCACGCCCTCCAGCACCAGACCATTGTCCGATTCCAATCGGCACACCACGTTCGAGTCGGTGCCATGGGCCTGCACCAGCAACTCGCTCCAATCCGGCTGCTGGAAGCGCAGATGGAAGGTCCTCATGAAGGTGTCGTCGAAGAGCCCACTCGTCCGAACCGCGCGGAGGAAGGCGTGCGACTCGAGGGCGGCACCGGGAATGGTACGCTCAGGCGCGCCGGTCTCGGATCCGGAAGCCAGTGGGGGCGCATCGGGGTCGCGAAACCAATCCGTCAGGCGGGTGGACGATTCAAGAAACCAATCCTGCTTGGCCGAACCGATCACCGAGACACGTGCGGCCGCCGCGGTCCATTGGGCCCGAATCCGCGCGTCCTCAGCATTCAATCGATGGAAACCGGTCAATGGTCCCAACCACCAGCAGATCCAAAGCACCCTGCGTATCGATAAAGTCATGCGTTGGTTCACGGGTATTCAGCGGATTTCTGATTGAGATCGATGGCCGTCGGCACGGGGCGATCGGGAGCCTGCACGGTAGCTCGTGACGGTTGTCCGAATACGCGACTGCTTTGGATGCATTCTTCCGCGATGGGCAAACGCCAAGATCTGCATTCGTTCGATCTGCAAGGGTACGACGGGTCGGAAGTGGCACCGGGATTCGACGAGGCCCCGGAAGCGGACGCTCCGGGCGTGGCCCAAGAACCGAGTGAACCGGCCGGTGAACCGGGTTCAGAATGAGAGCCGGTGCCCCCGGAACGGCGGGTGACGGCGATCTCACCCTGAGTGCAACGTCGATTCGAAGATCGGGCTGGACTCATCCACGGAGGCAGGCGGAGAAGCGGCGTCTGGTGGAGAGTCACTCCGCATCCGGAGATCGTTCCACCAGGTCCCATGGTGTGCGGGCCCTCATTCGTCCTTGGCCTGTTCTCCTTTCTTTCCCGGGATCGCTTCGATGCCCCGCAAGGCAGCCACGGTGGCCACGATGCCCAAGCCAAGAAGCACCAAGAGCCCCGTCCGAGTGTTGGCCCACGGAATCGAGTCGAGCAGTGTCCAGACACTCCTGAAGATCGGGATCGAAGCTCCAATCAGCACCAACTCCAGCCAAATGATTTTTTTCATCCGGTGGGAAGGTAGTCGAAGTTTGATGCTCCGCGACCGGTTCGGCCACCGCTCCCTGGGTCGCCGTGCCCGATCGCCAGTGCCGGAACGGGTTCAGCCTGTGCTCGGGTTCGAGCTCACCAAAGCGGTTTCCTCGGAAAAACAGACCCCGCCACCCGTTGCTGGCCACCTTCAGCTCGGTCCGTTGTGCGGCGGACAGCTGGAAATCCGGTGCGGACTCGAACAGGAATGTTCCGGTGAAGCGATGGTTCCCTGGAGACTCGGACGGGGCACACCCGCTCCGCAGGAACAACCGTTCGCGGGTGCGGCCAATGATGCGCTTCTCGATGGAGCCTGGAATGATCCTACTGCCACGTTGTTTCGGAGGCATCTTTTCCGGTCCGTGAAGGCGAAGCGAAAACCGAATCAATCCAGTTTCTGGCGACGGAATGGATAGATGCACTGCTCCATGAAGCCGTCCGGAACCGGATGTCCCTCGATTCCATAGCCGGTAGGCCACTTCCCGGGCGGTGCGTAATAAGTTCCGAAAAAACGATCAATCCAAGGGAAGTGGACCGCAAAATTCCGGTCAATGGCCTCTCGTTCAATGGCATGGTGCCAATGGTGAAACCGAGGAGTGACCACCAGAGCCTCCACCCATCGGGGAAAGTTCCAGGACACGTTCGCGTGGATGAACACGGCGTGGATGGAGACGAATCCGAGGTAGGCGATGAGCGGAGTCTGATCGAAGCCGAGCAGGAACAACGGGATGAAGGTCACCGCCCGCGTGAACACCACGTCCCCCAGGTGAAGACGGGAACCTGCCAACCAATCCATCGAAGTGCTGGAGTGATGCACCGCGTGGAAGGGCCAGAGCCACCGGCGATGGTGGAAGCACCGATGCACCCAATACTCGGTGAGGTCCGCCGCGAGAGCGCATCCGAAGAATTGGACCAGGGCGGGTTGCGAGCGGACCCAATCCTGAAGACCGGGATGCACCGCCCATGCGAAGAAGACCTTGGCGGGCAACAGGTTCAACCAGGTGGACACCTGCACCAGAAGGTGGCTGACCAGAAAATAGACGGTGTCGGCGGTCCAGGCTGGGCGGAAGACCGACTGGGATCGCAAGGGCCACAGGCGTTCCAGAGGCACGAAGATCACCGCCAACAGCAGGATGTTGATCAGAAACCAGTCGAGCCCCAGATGGAAGGGGACGGGGGGCACGGTCTCCGTCGCAGGCACCCTTCCGCCTCCGGCCAAGGATGCCATGAGGGCCATCGCCATCCCGGCGAACCCCAGCACCTTGCGGTGGCGCAACAGCGTGCTGGCCAACCCCAGCAGAAACCCGAGGCCGATGACGCTTTCGATCAGGGCCCGGACCCAGGGCAATGGCAGGATGGCCCGGATCTCTGGGCTCGTGAGGGTCGCAGGCAGGTGGAAGCAGGCCACCCCTCCGGTCGCGATGATCCCGAGGAATACCGAGGTTGTGCCACTCATCCATCCGGATCCGAATCGGGTGGGTTCGTTGTCACCGAAAATCCGGGCCACCCGTTCATCGAGGTTCATTGCGGAACGCTGTTGCATGGGGGAATGCGCGACAAGGATCGGACCATTGAACCTTTCGATGGCCACAGCAAAACTATCGATGACCACCGAGTCCGAGAGGGCTTGTTCCGCCGCCCGGTCGTCGATTTCCTTGTTCCATGATGCTTCAATCCGATTCCTGCGGAGGCCTGGACCGGATCCATCCGGAACGGTCGAGCGGATCCGAATGCGATGGGTCGATCGTCCGCCTGCCTGGTCATGATGAGTTCTCGCCGGCGACACGCGCCTTCGAGATCACCTCGATTCTGGTCGCGTCGGCACTGCTGGCAGTCCTGGTGTTTCGAACGTTGCCGCTGATCGTGGGGAATCCCGCCTGGGTGTTTGTCGGGTTGCTCGGCGTGCTCTTGGCCGACTTCGCCTCAGGCCTGATCCACTGGTTCGCCGATACCTGGGGCCACGAGACCATGCCCATCCTCGGACGGCGTCTCCTACGTCCCTTCCGGGTCCATCACCTCAATCCGAAGGATTTCCTCCGAAGGGATTTCATCGATTGCAACGGCGATGTCGCGTTCCTGCAGATCCCGATGCTCGCATCGACCCTGTTTTTGATGGAACACACCTCATGGGGCGGGGCTTTGGGGGTCTTCGGCCTCGGTTTGTGCGGCGTGGGCCTGTTCACCAACCAGTTTCATCTGTGGGCGCATCGCGCGTCCCCTGCCCCCATCATCCGATGGCTTCAGGATCGCGGTCTCATCCTGGGTCGCGCCGAACACCGCAGGCATCATCGGCAACCCCATCAGACGGCGTATTGCATCACCACCGGATGGTGCAACGGGCCGTTGGACCGCATCGGCTTTTTTCCGCGACTCGAACGGTTCATCACGCGTTGCACCGGCATCCCACCCCGGGCCGACTACCACGGATTCGTTTCCCAACATCGGGGACGTGCTGGCAACCACCCTCACCATCATTGATCCCGGGTGGGCAACGGATCATCCTGTTGCCCGAGCCCATGACCTGTTCGTCCTTCCTTCGAAATCTGAGCGGCATCCTGATCACCTTCTCTCTCTGGACCGCTCCGTCGCTGGTGGCCCAAACCCCTCGGCCCGAGGTGCCCGCCCCCCTGAGTGTGCCCCGTCCAGGACCCACCAACGAGGCTCCTTATGCGCCGCAGCCCATCGTCCAAGGCGGGATCGTCATTCCGTTGTATCCGCCGGATTCTCCGCAACTCGACGCCCGCCGCGTCCGCGAAGCCGAGCATTACAACCTGAGCAAATCGGTGGCCGGGCGGATCAGTTGGATCACCAACATCCACAACCCCTCCATCGAGGTGCACACCGTGGAAGGCGGGCTCAACACCGGAGCTGCGGTGATCCTCGCGGCCGGGGGTGGGCATCGGACGCTCAATGTCGGGTCCGAGAGCGCCGACTTCGTCCCGTTCTTCCATCAATACGGCGTGAGCACGGTGATCCTGCGCAACCGCCTGCGGGCCGATGGCTACGATGTGCGCACGAATGCGGTGAACGATGCCCTGCAGGCCATCCGACTGGTTCGGGCCCACGCCCAGCGCTGGAACATCGACCCCAAGCGCATCGGCATCATGGGGTTCTCGGCGGGCGCCGAGCTGTCGGCGGCGGCCGCCGTGTTCTATCCCGAATTCGATCGCGCTCGAACCGGGGGTCCCTGGAACGATATCTCCTCGCGTCCCGACTTCACCGTGCTGGTCTATCCCGGCCCCTCCCCGTTCGCCCGCGGAGCCCGCCCGGAAATCCCCAAAGACGTCCCGCCGGCGTTCATCGTTTGCCCGGGTTCCGGTGATCGCGGCCATGCGATCTGGGCCTTGGAATACTACGACGCGATGCTGCGGGCCGGTGTGCCCAACATCGAGATGCACCTCTACGGGCATGGCCGCCATCCGGGCGAGGTGCTGCCCGACGGATCCCGCATGGCCGCCGGGTTGGCCGATCGCAACGGCATTCCCTTCGGCCAATGGCAGGCCCGGTTCATCGACTGGTTCCGCGACTGTGGCTTCCTGCAGAAACCGGGCCTGGAAACCCGCGCGGCGCGGGAATCGGCCGCGTTGGCCGCACCCGCCGCCAAGCCGCCGGCCAAGTAATCGAGGATGACCATTTCCTTGGCAGTGAGGGGTGGCTACGGCCAGCATGAAGGGACGCCCGACGTGGGGACTCCCGGTTCCCGCGCATCGGCCGAATCGCATCGATCCATCTCAATTCCATGAGCACTCCTTCGAGCCAATTCTCCCACGTGGTCATTTTCTGGACCGACCCCGCCAACCCCAAGGCCGCCGACGAACTCATCGCGGGCGGCGAGAAGTACCTGAAGCCGATCCCCGGCGTGATCCACTTCCACATGGGCCGCATGGTCGGAAGCCACCGGCCGGTGGTCGACCAGTCCTACCAGGTGGCGCTCAATCTGATCTTCCCGAGCAAACAGGCTCAGGATGAGTATCAGATCCATCCCGAGCACGTGAAGTTCGTCGAGCAATGCCGATCGCTGTGGCAGAAGGTCACCGTGTACGACTTCGCCTGAACCGGTCCACGCTTTCACAGGGGATCCGTGACGCACCGGTGGTGCCGCGGGTCCCCTGTTTGCTGTTCGGACAAGCCCATTACCCGCCCCGGCGACTTACTGAGGATCCGGCAGCAGGAGATCCATCACGCTGTACACCGTCGTCTGCGCTTGGTTCGGGATGAGTTTCACGGTGTGCTCGATGACTCCGGTTGTCGCCGGGGTGGCTCCACTGAACGGGATGAATCGCACCTCGCTGCTTCTCAACCAGACGGCGGCCTTGCTGCTCAAGCCACAGGCCTGGATGAATCCCTCCCGGTCGAGCATGGGGTGGTTGGGATGGGACAACCGGTACGGGGTGTACTTGCGTTGGAACTCCTCTTGGAAGCTCGGCGCCTGAAGCTCACCGGCCAACTGCTTGGCTTTGCGTAGGGCCTTGAAGGCCGCCGGGGCGATCAACGACATGAGGATGCCGATGATCGCCATCACGCAGAGCAACTCGATGAGCGTCACCGCCGCGGCGAGCGGACCGGTACCCAGGGCCTGCCTTCGACCGGCTTCGGCCAAACCGGAAACGCCCACCCGGTACCGCCTGTTCGACCGTCGCCGGCACGGAATCTCGGGAACCTCCGGCATGGGTTCGGACGGACCTCAGTTGGTCTTGAGCACTTCGACGAAGGCCTCCTGCGGGATGTCCACCGAACCGACGGACTTCATCCGCTTCTTGCCCTCGCGCTGCTTCTCCAAGAGCTTGCGTTTACGGCTGATATCGCCGCCGTAGCACTTGGCGGTCACGTCCTTGCGCAAGGCACTGACCGACTCGCGGGCCACGATCTTGCCACCGATGGCCGCCTGGATGGCCACCTGGAACTGCTGCCTCGGGATGACCTCCTTGAGCTTGGCGGCCAGGTTGCGCCCCCGGGCCTCGGCCTTGGATCGATGGACCAGGCTGGAGAAGGCCTCCATCACCTCGCCATTGACCATCATGTCGAGCTTCACCATGTCGCTGGCTTCCATTCCATCCGGTTCATAATCCATCGACCCGTAACCCCGGGTGATGGATTTGATGCGGTCGTGGAAGTCGATGAGGATCTCGTTCATCGGAATCCGGCAGGTCAACATCACGCGCCGGGTATCGAGGGTCTCGGTGTTCTTGATGAACCCGCGTTTCTCGGAGATCAGCCCCATGATGTCGCCCAGGTTCTCACCCGGAGTGATGACGAAGGCCTTCACGATGGGCTCGAGCACCGTCTCGATGTAGGTGACGTCGGGCATGAAGGCGGGATTGTCCACCTGCTTCACCGAACCGTCGGTCATCTGGACCTGGTACACCACGCTCGGGTAGGTCGCGATGATGTCCATGTCGAACTCCCGGCGGAGGCGCTCCTGCACGATCTCCATGTGCAAGAGTCCCAGGAATCCACAGCGCAGACCGAAGCCCAGCGCGGCCGAACTCTCGGTCTGGAAGGTCAGCGCCGAATCGTTCAACTGGAGCTTGGCGATGCTGACCTTGAGGTTCTCGTAATCGGCCGTGTTGATCGGGTAGATGCCCGAGAACACCATCGGATGGATCTCTTGGAAGCCCGGGAGTTCGGTCGACGGATTGCGCGGGTCGGTGATGGTGTCGCCCACCTTCACTTCGCGCGGCGTCTTGATGTTGGCCGTGATGTAGCCGGTCTCGCCCACGGTCAATTCATCGCGGGTGTAGGGCTTGGGATTGAAGGAACCCACCTCCTTGATCTCGACGGTACGCCCCGAGTGCAACAGCTTGACCATCATGCCGGGCTTCAAGGTGCCGTTGGTCACGCGGACCAGAATGACCACGCCCTTGTAGGTGTCGAAGTAGCTGTCGAAGATGAGCGCCTGGAACGACTTCGCCTCGGTCGGCTTCGGCGCCGGCAGGCGGTGGATGATGGCCTCGAGGATGTCGGAGATGCCGATGCCCTCTTTGGCACTGGCCATGATGGCGTCATCGCCGGGGATGGCCAGGATCTCTTCCAACTGCTGCTTGGCCATGGGGATGTTGGCGTGCGGCAGGTCGATCTTGTTGATCACCGGGATGATCATCAGGCCCTGCTTCATGGCCAGATGCACGTTGGCGACCGTCTGGGCCTCGACGCCTTGGGCGGCATCGACGATGAGCAGCGCTCCCTCGCAGGCGCTCAGCGAGCGGCTCACCTCGTAGGCGAAATCGACGTGTCCCGGGGTGTCGATCAGGTTCAGCTCGTAGCGCTCCCCATTCTTGGCCTTGTAATACATCGTGACCGGATGGGCCTTGATGGTGATACCGCGTTCCTTTTCGAGGTCCATGGCATCGAGGTGCTGGGCCTGCAGCGTCCGGTCTTCGACGGTGCCTGTGGACTGGAGCAACCGGTCCGACAGGGTGGTCTTCCCGTGGTCGATGTGGGCGATGATGCTGAAATTGCGAATGTGTGCGGCGTCCATCGTGGTGCAGAACCGGCCGGAACCGGTCGAACCTTCCTGGGTCCGATCCGTCTCCGCTACGGGAGCGGGGAACATACCGGCCAAGCCCCATTTGGAAAGCCCAACATTGGTCACCCGCTCCATCGCCACCCCGAATCCGGCGGTGGCTCAACCTTCCTGCGGTCCGCCCAGACCGAGTCGCCGCCATCCTTCGGGCCCGAGTTCACGGACGGTCTTGAGGTTGCGGGCCACGATGGTCTCAGCGTCCTCGCCCCCGCGCACCGCTCGCTCGATGGACGACTCCCGCAGCAGGTGCAGGGTCGGATAGGGCGAGCGGTTGGTGAAGTGGCTCATGTCGCCCGGATCTTCACCCGCGAACCGATACCGAGGGTGGAAGCTGGCGATCTGGATCACGCCTTCGAGTTCCATCCGCACCAGCAGGGCCTCGGCTTCACCCAGGAACTCGTTGTAGTCGAGGAAATCTTGGAGCACCTGCGGGTGGATCAGCAGGGTGGTCTCGATCGACGCTGGGGCGGCCTCGACCAGTTCGTGCAGTGCCGATTCGAGATCGGTGAGCAGGGCTTCGGGGCTCGCGGCGGCGCTGACGCGGAAGGCCACCCGATTGCGGACATATTCGGCGCGAGCGAACGGGCACAGGTTCAAGCCGATGACGGCCTTCTCAAGCCAGAGTCGAGTCTGCGCGATGACCGCCTCGTCGGTCGAACTGGGCTGTCCGGCAGCGGTCTGCGAGCGATCGGATCCCGGGCCTGAAGCGTCCATGGGGTTCATCGGGTCGGTGATTCGATCCGGTACAACGCCCGGTCGGTGCGGAGGAAGAGCGATCGCCCCACCGCCGCGGGCGTGGCCATGATCTTGCCCGAGACCGTGTTCGTGGCGATGGCCCGGAACTGTCGTCCCGGCTCCAGGATCATCACGCTGCCTTCGCGGCTGGGCAGATAGATGTGACCCCCGGCGTACAACGGCGACGCATTGTGATTGCCGCCCAAGCGTTCTCGGAATCGCTCGGCTCCGGATCGCGCATCGAGGCAGGTGAAGAACCCTCCGGAGTCGGACACGAAGTACAGTCCGTCATCGATCAGCAGCAGCGACGGCATGGTCGGAGCCCCCTTCGCATACTTCCAGCGCTGGACCGGCTGGGGTTGGGCCTCGAGCTCGATGGCCTGGATCTCCGGCTTCATGAACCCGGTGCTCAGATAGGCCATGCCGTGTCCGAACACCGCTCTCGACGACAGCGAGAAGCCGGTTTGGCCGTAGCGCACCTTCCACAGTTCGCGACCGGTGGCCGGATCGTACCCGTAGAGCCAGTCGGCCCCCTGCGAAACCAAGTGGTCGCGCCCGCCCAGTTTCACAATGGCCGGCGTGGCATAGGACTTCTTGAGTTGCGGATGGCTGGCCATTTCGCCCGAGCGGGGAGTTCGCCACGCAATCGTTCCGTTGGCGGTATCGAGGGCGACGACCGATTGGCTGTCACTGCCATCGAGGTGGAAGATCAGGCGGTTTTTCCACAGGATCGGCGAACTGCCCGGACCGTTCTCATGCATGATCCGCAGGTCGTTCCGGGTCCAAAGCACCTTGCCGGAACGGGTGTCGACACAGGCCGTGCCGAACGTGCCGAAATGGAAGTAGGCCCGACCCGTCTCCAAGACCGGAGTCGGCGAGGCGTAGCTGTTGAGTTCATGCACCCACTGGGGCTCCTGCTCCGAGAATAGTGGGATGTCATGGACGATCCTGCCGCTGTCGCGATCGATGCAGACCGCATGGAGTTCGAGCTGTTCGAGCAGCACCAGCGGTTGGTCGGCGGTGTTGGCCGACAGACGGCGTCGGGCGTCCTCGGGCTTGGCCTGGGTTTCCAAGGCCGTAGTCACCCAGAGTTGTTTCCCGCCGACCACCGGTGAGGACCATCCCCGCCCCGGGATCGCGGTCTTCCAAATGACCCCTTCGGTCTCACTCCAGTGGAGGGGCGGTCGGGCTTGCGGGGCGGCATGCCCCTGCCCTCCGGGGCCCCGCCACTCGGGCCACTCCGGAGCAGCGGCCCGTGCCGAGAGGGTCGCCAAGGCGATCCAGAGTCCTGTGATGCGGAACAACGAGGTCATGATGGGAGGAGTTCTTTGAAGCGGGAGTCACCGACCACCCCGCCGTTTCTGGGGCTCATCCTAGACCACCCGACAGCCGCGGATAAACACGAGTCGTCGTGAAATTCGGCTCCGCAGGCCCGGGCGCGATCATGGCCCCGGGTTCAATCCGGACTCCGGAGCGGGCATCGCTGCGGTGGACCGGTCGTTACGCGAGCGTGACTCGGGCTGGTAATTGGAACGGAGCGGTGATAAGGATTCCGCACAAGTGACGTCCCCCCCGTGGGGCGTTTCCCCGTTCATGGCCACCAAAGTCATCCGCAAAAAGGCGATCGGCGTCGATCCTGTCGAGCCCGCAGTCACCCCGCCGACCCACGATGCCGCGGACACCGCGTTCCTCACCAAGCCCAAGCTGACCTCCAAGTCCAAGAAGCGGGACATTCCGGAGGGATTGTGGACCAAGTGTCCCAAGTGCGAGGAACTCATCTATGACAAGGACCTCGACGACAATCTGAAGGTCTGCCCGAAGTGCACCTATCACTTCAAGATCGGGTCCCGCGAACGCATCCACTCGCTGGTCGAAACCTGCTCCTTCGAAGAGATGGACGCCCGGATGGAGAGCGTCGATGTGCTCAAGTTCACCGGAGCGGCCAGCTACGAGGCCAAGCTCGCCGCCTACCGCAAGAAAATGTCGATGCTCAAAGATGCCGTGGTCACCGGTGTCGGCATGATGGGCTCGCATCGGGTGGCGCTGGGGGTGATGGATTTCCAATTCCTCGGCGGATCCATGGGGTCCGTGGTGGGTGAAAAGCTCACCCGGTTGATCGAAACGGCCACCGATCGTGGGATTCCGCTGATCATCATTTCCAGCAGCGGCGGAGCCCGCATGTATGAGGGCATGTTCAGCCTCATGCAAATGGCCAAGACCTGCGGGGCCCTGGCTTACCACGCCAAACAACGGTTGCCCTACATCAGCGTGCTGACCGACCCCACCACCGCAGGCGTCATGGCCAGCTATGCCAGCGTGGGCGACCTTGTCATCGCCGAACCTGGGGCCACGATCGGCTTCGCCGGTCGCCGCGTGGTTGAAGCGACCACCCAGTCGGAGTTGCCGCCGGATTTCCAGACGGCCGAATTCCTCATGAAGCACGGGATGATCGATGCGATCGTCTCACGCCTGGACATGAAGTCGCGCCTCGGCAGTTACCTCGACTTCATGATGGCCGCCCGTCGGGCCGCCTGACGCGCTTCGGGCCACCCCGGTGCAGTACGGAGGTTCTCCCAGCGCGGCTTCCTTCATGACTCCATCGCTCGGCGTCGAGGATCACCGAATATCCCGGAGTAGAGGGTGGGCGGGCCCCTGTTTTGGTCCGGGGCACGACCACCCGAATCACTGGCATCGCCCTATGGAGGCGCTGTCGTGACGGGGAGGTCGATGCCCTGTTCGACCTTCAACCGATCGCAATGGTGCTCTCGATTCAGCGACGGGGCGAACGGCCCCGCCCCATCGGCTTGCGCGATTTGGCGGCAGAACTCGCGCCGGTGCGCGGCGACGGAGCCGAAGCCTTACCAGCCGGATCGGCGGATTTGGTGAATCGGCTGAAACGGGCCGGTTTCTCGAACTGGGCCGCTTTCTCGGGTCTGGCCGTCTTTGAAAAACTGGTTGGCTTCGAAACAATCGACTTCGAACCAATCGGCTTCGAGCCGCTTGGCTTTCCAGCCTTGAACGCCGGTGCTGCTGGTTTGGTGCCCGGGCGGCCGAACGACCTTGCTGTGCCCTTGCCCGCAGTCGGCTTTTCCGAACGGGCCGCCTTGCGAGCCACCGCGCGTTCGGCCAAGGGCGACAATTTGCGTTCACCCCCCTCGCGCTTGTGGGCGAAGGGCTGTTTGCGGAACCTGCGTACCGACTCGATCGTTTTGGGCCGCGGTTTCGGAACCAGCAGAATCGGGCAGCCCTCGTAGCCGAAGGCCGTCCGCATCTCGCCGGAGAGATACTTCATGTACGGAGCGCTGAACAATTCGTCCCGATTCACGAACAGCAGGAAGGTCGGAGGCGCCTGCCGCACCTGGGTGGCGTAGTAGAACTTGAGGCGATGGCCCATGTCGCTGACGGGCTGCCGGCGCTCGATGGCATCATTGAGTGTCCGGTTGAGAATGGCGGTCGGCACCTTCTGCTTGAGCTGGCTCGACACGTAGCGCACGGCCTCCAACAGGCGGTCGAGCTGGAATCCGTCTTTCGCCGACGTGAAGATCACCGGAGCGTAATCGAGGAAGAACAGACGGTCCTGCACCCACTGGCCGAACTCGGCGAGGGTGGTGAGGCGTTTCTTCCGGTCGTCCCGATCGCGATGCTTGCTCTCCCGGGCCTTGATCTCCTCTTCGCGGGCCTTGCGGACATCGTCGGCCACGAGATCCCACTTGTTGACCACGACGATGCAGGCGCGCCGCTGCTCCACGATCACGTCGGCGATCTTCTTGTCCTGCTCGGTGATGCCGTTCATCGCATCGATCACCAGAACGGCGATGTCGCATCGGGCGATGGCATCCTTGGTGCGCTCCACCGAGAAGTACTCGATGGTATCGTCGATCCGGCGCGCCTTGCGGACACCGGCCGTGTCCACCAGCACGTACTGCTCGCGACCGGCCTCGGTCACCACCTCGAACGGCACATCGACGGCATCGCGGGTGGTCCCAGGGATCGCGCTGACGATCACCCGCTGGGATCCGGTCAATTGGTTGATGATGGAAGATTTGCCGACGTTCGGGCGTCCCACGATGGCCAAGCGCTTCGGCCCGGCGGGTCGGCGGGGCGGCAGCGCCTCCCCTGCTTCGGCCTCGGCCCCTGCCTCGCTGGTTGCGTCGGTTTCGCCCTCGGCCTCGGCCCCGTCACGACTCGCCACCGACGCTTCCCACCGGGGCAGGAAGCCGACCGCGGCGTCCATCAGATCTTCGACACCGCTTCCGTGGATCGCCGTGGCCGGGTAGATCCGCTGGAAACCCAACGCCGAGAACTCGCCCGCACCAGCGGTGGCCTGGTAATTGTCGGCCTTGTTGACCACCACCAGCACGGGCTTCTGGATGGTGCGCAGCTTCTTGGCCACCTCGATATCGAGCGGAACGATGCCCTCTTGGACATTGACCACGAACAGGATCACGTCGGCCGCCTCGATGGCCAGATCCACCTGCTGCAACGCGGCAGCCGTGATCACATCCTCGGCCTTCTCGCGTCGCAAGAGACCGATGCCCCCCGTGTCGACCAGCGTGTACGGCCGACCATGCCATTCGGCCTCGGCCATCACTCGATCACGTGTGACTCCGGGCTGATCGTGCACGATGGCGATGCGGCGACCGACGATTCGATTGAAGAGCGCTGACTTGCCGACGTTGGGGCGACCCACGATGGCGATGAGACCTGACATGGCCGAAATCATGGCCGACTGCGTCGTGGGGCAAAAGCTCTTTGTGGCTGCGCCACTGGGATCCCGGGTGTCGCGCACCCGGCGTTCTGGCTTCTGGGTCCATCGCGATTCGAGCGACCGGGGCGGGGACACCACCCCGCGCATCGACGACCAATCACGCCCCGGTGACCGAGGTCGGCTCCCGATCACCGACCGTGCCCCACCGGGCGAAAACAGCGTGATTCGTCGGGCGACCGAGTCAAAAAGTGCCTTCCCATTTCATTTTCCAGCCGTAGCCTTTTCGGACGGTCGCGGGAATCCACCCGCCCCCGGATCGAGTTTTTACCCAATTTATGGCCGCTGATACGTCCGTTGTCGCTCAAGTTGAGTTGCCTTCCCTCCGCCCCCAGGTTCTCAAGTCCCGCCTGGCACCGACGCCGGGCCTGCCCCGATACGCTGCGCAGGTCCGCAATCGGGCGGGCCAACCGGTGACGCTGGCCGACCCCCGGGCCACCCGTGCTCTTGTGGCGCTCATGGATGTTCATGCGGTCATTGGCGGAGCGGCCTGCCATTGGGGCGGCCCTGCCGCCTTCGCCGAAGTCAGCTCGGCGGTGCATGGACTCCTCTTCGCTCCCTCCGATCGGCCTTGGTTCGAGGCCTACAACTTCGTCAACGATGCCGGCCACGCCGAGAACGGCATCTACGCCATCCGGGCCAATTATGGATTCGACGGCATGACCCCGGACAGCCTGAAGGGTTTCCGCAGCATACAGTCCAAGTTGACCGGCCATGGCGAGAGCCACCTCAACCCCGAGGGCGTGCTCCTCTCCAATGGTCCGCTGGGCTCGTCCATCGGTCAGGCTCAAGGCTTGGCCATCGGCGACAAGCTCGCGGGGAACAAGCGGGTCACCGTGCTGCTCATGTCCGACGGGGCCTCCATGGAGGGCGAGGCCAAAGAGGCCTTCGCCGCCATCCCCGGTTTGGCGGTCAAGGGGCGGGTCAATCCCTTCGTCATGATCATCTCCGACAACGACACCAAGCTGTCGGGGCGCATCACGGCCGATTCGTTCTCCATGCAGCCGTCATTCGAGGCCATGGCGCCGCTCGGGTGGGATGTCCGCAAGGTCGAACAAGGGCATGATCTCCAGACCGTCTACCTGGCGGTCGAGCAAGCCATCGCCGATGCCGCCGCGCATCCCGAAAAGCCGGTCTGCATCTGGCTCAAGACCATCAAGGGTTACGGCATCAAGGCCACCGAGCAGAACGCCGCCGGCGGTCATGGATTCCCGCTGGCCAACGGCGAGAAGATCGTCGAATGGCTGACCGAGATCTACCAAGGGGACACCGTGCCGGCCGACCTGTTGGCCTGGGCCCAGGCCCTCCGAGCCGACTGGGAAAAGAAGGAAGCCGAGAAGAAGGCCAAGGCCGCCGCGGCCGCCGCCTCGCCTGCGCCGGCCACAACGGCTCCGGTCATCAAAAAAGACAAGGTCCAGGCCGGGTTGGCTGCGGGAGCCATCAAGGCCGCTCAGGCCGGCTATCCGGTCTACTCGGTGAGTTCCGACGTCCAGGGTTCCACCGGCATCAGCACCTTCCAGAAGGCGACCGGGCGTTTCATCGAAGTGGGTATCGCCGAATCCAACATGGTGAGCGTTGCGGCGGGACTGTCCAAGGTCGGGTTCATCCCCATCGTCGACACCTTCGGCCAATTCGGTGTCACCAAGGGCAATTTGCCGTTGACCATGGCGGCCCTCTCGCAGGCGCCGGTCATCGCGATGTTCTCTCACATCGGCTTCCAGGACGCCGCCGACGGAGCCAGCCATCAGGCGACCACCTACCTCGCGGCGGTCAGCGCCATTCCTCACACGATCGTCGTGGCTCCCAGCTGCGCCAAAGAGGCCGAGGCGTTCATGGAGGCCGCCATCCGGCGCATCGGTGATGAGCGTACCGCGGGTCGGGACGGAGAGAGCGTGTTGTTCTTCGTCGGTCGCGAAAACTACCCGGTCGAGTGGGTGCCCGGAGCCAACTATGCCTGGGGCAAGGCCCAGGTCATCGAAGAAGGCGCCGACGTGGTGCTGGTCGGGAGTGGCGTGCTGTTCAGCAAATGTCTTGAGGCGGGCAAACTCCTCCGTGCCCAGGGCAAATCGGCCACCGTCATCAACAACCCCTTCATCAATCAGGTCGATCTCGAGACCATCGGGGGTGCGGTGCGGCGATGCGGCGGGCGATTGGTGACCATCGAAGATCACCAGGTCATCGGTGGCATGGGATCGCAGGTCAGCCACGCCCTCAGCTTGGCCGGGATCAGCCATCGGGTCACCAGCCTCGGCATCCATGGTGAATTCGGACAAAGCGCCTACTTGGCCGAGGAGTTGTACATCAAGCATGGCATGACCGGACCCAAGATGGCTGAAGCGGCCCTCGCTCTGATCGCGGGCTGATTCGCTCGACCTTAGAACCCTCTGAAACGCAGGGCGCCTTTCAGGGATCCAATTCAACGGGGAGTGGCATCGCTGCTCCCCGTTTCTGCGTCCGAGTCGCATGACTGAAGCTCATGGTGCCTCGCCGAGGGATTCGGCTTGGTATGCGCAGTACCCCTCAGCAGGTCTGATTCGCCTCGCGCCTGCGCCCCCCCCGATGATCAAACCACGGAGGGATCCGGGGATCGCAGTTCGATCCCTCGAGTCATGGTGATCCTGATTAGCCACGGGACAGGATCATCAGCAGTGACTGGCTGGATAGAGCCGTCGCCAACGTCGGTGAATTCACCCACCGTGCCCCTTTGATCAGGCTCCCATCGGGGTCACCGATCCGTTGAGCCCAAGGTTTGAGCCATCGTGGCAGGTCGCCGTGGTGTGCCAATTTTTTGGGTCACTTCTTGGCAGCCGACTGGTTGGAACCGTTCCGTTGGGAGCACACCTGTTCGGCCCGAGAGCTTCGACCTCCGCCTACCCCACCGTATCGACCCGCAGGTCCCGCAGAGACATCAACCCGGGCAGTGGCACTGCGCGGATCGGCCGGGCCCCGCTCCGTCGATTCGGGCCGAAGCGTTCGCGGTAGCGTTCGAACACCTCGTCCACGAATCCCTTCGATCCCAGCACCACCCCGTCGCTCAAGTGCCGAATCCTCAATCGCAGCACCTCTCCCGGCCTCAGCTGTCCCCCGTCCCTCAAAGCGGCCAGGATCGCCTTCCGATCCAGCGCCTTCTTCTTGCTGTGTCCTGACTCCGCAGACCTCAGCAACAACCCCGTCCGGTATTCCGCCGACGCCTCCGACCAGCTCTTCCCGTTCAGAAAACTCATCAACCCTCGCCGAACCTGTCCATTGCCTCCGGCCACCGCGGCCGCGTATCCGCAGTGCCGGTACTCCTTCGGGTCTTCCACCATCCCGGCGCGCACCGGATTCAGGTCGATATACGACGCCACCGTCTGCAGCGCCTTCGGGCAATCCTCCACCAGCACGCTCTTGAATCGTTCCGCCCACAGCGTTCCGTAGCGGTCCGAATGCCGGTTGAACCACCGGCTGAAGCGCTGCTTGAACTCCTTCATGAACACCGAAACATCCCCCATCCGCCCCAGCAACGTCTCCCGCACCGGCTGATCGATCCGCCCCCGCAGCTCGATCCCGTCCCGCGCCAGCGTGCTCAGAACCCCCTTTTTCCCGTAGAACGCCTCGGCCCGTTCCAGCAACTCCGCATCCGAAACCTCCCGAGCCTCCGGCACCCGGATCAGCAGGTGGAAATGGTTGGGCATCATGCAGTAGGTGATCACCTCCAGCCCGCAAAACGCCGACAGCGACATCAAAATCTCGGACAACTTTTCCCGGCATGCCTCATTCAAGAGCCGCTCCCCGCCCACCACCCGCGACATGCAATGGTACACCGCAGAACTCCCCCCATCCCCCTTGATCCGCGCCAACCTCATGGAGTCACCGTAGCCTGCCCCAACCCAGCGTCAATAACTTTGAACCTGTCACT
>JAIXXC010000263.1 GCA_027490985.1 Verrucomicrobiales bacterium | reverse complement strand
GAGTGGTGGGCCCGGCCAGCCTGACATAGGGAGCCAACCCCAGCGCTCCGACCTGCGTCTTCAGTTCGCGGGCGAAGGCCTGGGAATCGGCATCGGCCGGTGTGGGTCCCCACAGGGTGAAGTGAACACGTTGGCGCAACGGGACCGGCAGGCGCCCCAGAGCATCCAAGACCAGGTTCCACTTCTTCCACCGCACCAGGTTGCCGACGCCGACCAACGCCAGGCGCGACCGGGGCCCGGGCGGGGTCATAAGAGGTCCCTCGAAGAAGGAGTCCGAACAGCAATCGGGGATGATCTCCACGCGCCCGGGGTTCGGCGTGAGCCCGTAATGGGTCGCCATGGCCGGATTGAGGACCACCGTGACCAGGCGCCCCCGGCCCGCGGCCCATCGATACATCCCGGTTCGACGGGCGAAGGCGTGGTTGGTGAAGACGAGGGGGATCCGGCCGGGCAGCATCGCCATCAACACCGCGGCGGCAAAGCCACCCCGACTGTGGGCATGCAGGACATCCCAACGCTCCGTGCGGCAACGGCGGCGGGTTTCGATCACCACGCCCAGCGCCCGGGCGAACAGCGACAAATGCCGGGGGGATTCCGCCAGGAGCCACCGACTTTCACGCAAGTCCAATGGAGGCTGTCGCCTGGATTCGAACCCGCGATGCACCACGACCGCATGCCGGAAAACCCGCCCGGGATCCTGGGCATGGCGCAGGACGGTCAGAATTCCCCCGTCGTCGTGGGTGGAACCCACCAGGTGGAGCACCGATCGACCTCGACCGGGGGGATGAGCCTCGGCCGCCGCCCCCTGTGACTCCGACGGGCTTGTGGCGATCATGGGGCCTTCGCTCAGCCGACCGGTTGACCGGCCCCCTCGGAAGGAGGGGCGTTCCGGTCGAAGATCTTGAAGAAGGTCTTGCCCTGCGACGGAGCGGCCGTCGGGTTGGTGCGTTGACGGTGCCAGTTCGTGATGAGCACCAGGCCGGAGAGCAGGCCGAAGGTCTGCATGAAAAAGCCCGCCTCGCCCGTGGTGGTCATGAAGGTCACCAACTGGACCAACCACAATGAACTGACATGACAGGTCAGGCGATCGAAGGTGGTCTCACACCCCTTCAGGTAGATGGACCGCAGGTTCCTGAACGCCACGAGGGACACCGCACCGAGGAAGGTGAACACCCCGGCCAAACCGGGCAGCCCCAGATTCACCAACAGGCTGGGAATGCCGGCATAGAAGATGCCCTGATCCAAGCTCTGCTCGAGCATGCCGTACTGGTCGATCTCGTTGTGGGTGTAGAGGTGGCTGATGTCGGGCACGAAACCGAGCCCACGCCCCACCCAGAGGAAGTTCGGGGCGATGTCGAAGGCGATGCGGCGCATCGAGGCCCGACCCGTGGTGGAGTTCTCGGCATCCACACTGGCCAGGGGATCGATCTCGATGCCCGGCAGCACCGACAACATGCGTTGCGCCGCATGGGGCAATTGCCTCGCGGTCTGGTAGGTGACCAGGAGGGCCAAGCCGAGGAGGATCGTGGAGACCACCACCTTGGCCATCGAGAGGGTCCGCTGAACGAAGCTCGAAAGGAGGATGACCGACGGGATGATGATCATCGACATGCGGTGACCTCCCAGGGCGCTGCCCCCCAGAAGTCCCAGGATCACGAGCACCCGGGTCACCGCCCCCAACGACAGCGCCCGCGAGGCGGGGCTCAGCACCAGCATCAGGTAGATCATGTCGCGGGACACGAAGGCCACCGACTGGAACCGTCGCAGACCGCCCTCCAGCGACTGGACCTCGAAGGCCAGACTGTCGGTGGAGAGGCCGAAGAACGACAGCAACACCCACAGCGGTCCGGTACCGGCCGCCAGAGTGAAGTCCGACACCAGGAAGGTCGCACTCATGAGGCAGTGGGCGATGTAGATGCGGATGAGCATCTGGGGGGTCGTCGGCACCGCCATGTAGAGAAACGGGAAGAGCAGACCCAGGAACTGGGTGACATAGGCGCGCCCGCCCACCTGGCCCTGACCCAGCACATTCAGGCCGAATCCGCGGAATTTGATGAGGGAAACCAGCACCAGGAAGAACACCCCCAAGCCGATGAACACCCACCGGTACTCCCGGAGACGATCGCCGAACTCCGGGGCGTTGCGCCGCATGGCGAACATCAATGGCAGGCCGCTGATCGAAAGCATGAGGCTGGCCTCCCAGAAGAAGGGGCGTCCCGAGACGAACGGCACCAGCAACGAGGAGTTGATCATCACCGAACCCAGAATCAGGGCCAGGGTGCCATGCTGGGGCAGCGTCAACGCCCAGATCACCGCGACAAACCCCATGAGCGCCAGGATCTGGACCGACCCCAGCAACACCGCGAAGAGCAGCAATGCGCCAATGAGAAAGACCCCGAAGAGGGCCTTCTGGACTTGTTCCTGAGCAGCGACCATGTCCCGACAATAGAACTCCCTTCCGGAGCCGACCTTCAATGTCTTTTCAGAGGCCCCTTCCGAGATCGAACCGACCGGCGGGCCTCACTGGCGATACTGGGATCGGGCCCAATCCGGATCCAGGGTCGGGGCCCCATTCGACCATCGGATCCAAGGGGGGCTCCCGTGGCCCGGGGGCGGTTGGGTGATCAGGAAGGCGAAGCAATTGGTTTGCGAGGGGATGAGTCGGCCGACCAGCGTCGCCAGGGGGATCGCCACCCGGAGTCCCAGACGGATCCAGGGATTCCGGCGACCGGCGGCCCCGGACGGCGGACGGGTGGCGTGGAAATAGCGGAATCCACAGACCATCCACGGGGTCGCGCTGCGGATCACCTTCTCGATCTCGCGCTCGGTCCACCGGTACACGTAGTTGGGAACCGGCCCATTGCGCCATCCGCCGCTGACCCGGTCCTCGCTCAAGGCCACGGCCGCCGTCTCGTAGTCCTGGCCCAGACCCAGACGCACTCCCAGGCGGGACACCAGCGAATCCCGCGGCTCGAAGACCAGAACGCCTTTGCGCGCCACCCGGTGCATCTCCAACAGGCCCCGGTGAGGCGAGGCGCAGTGATGCAGGCCGTTGTGGGCGATGACAAAATCGAACGCCTTGTCCGGGAACGTCAGGTTTTCCACATCCCCATAGGCCACGCGGTGGGTGCCCGGGTTCTCCAACTCCCAGCGGGTCTCCAGATTGGTCAGCGTCACCTGGGGGAAGCCCGCCTCCTTCAAGGTGCGATGATCCCGCTCGCCGGCACAGACGCACAGCAGGCTCGAGCCGGGATCCATCACCCCTTCGCGGACCAATCGCCGCAGGGTGTCCAGGTAGAAGGGGTCGAGGTCGGACGCCATGAGTGCCCAAGGAAGCCCCAGAGCGCGGAACCTTTCAAGAACTCGGGCGTCCCCGGAACACCGTGCCCCGGCCAGGGCCACCCCGGCCTCCGGCTCCCCTGGCGACCTCCGACCGATTCCGGGTACCGGCTTGTTCCCGGAACCCCCGGGGATATGCTCGCCGACCTGTGAGCTCCGCATCGGAACAACGCAATCGACTGGCCACCGAACCATCCCCCTACCTGCTTCAGCATGCGGGCAATCCGGTGGACTGGTTCCCGTGGGGCGACGAGGCCTTCGCTCGGGCCCGGGCCGAAGACAAGCCGCTCTTCGTGAGCATCGGCTACTCCACGTGCCACTGGTGTCATGTGATGGAGCGCGAGACCTTCGAGAATCAGGCCGTCGGGGCCTACCTGAACGAGCACTTCATCAGCATCAAGGTCGACCGCGAGGAACGCCCGGACGTGGACAAGATCCACATGAGCTTCGTCCAGATGACCACCGGAGGCGGCGGCTGGCCCCTCAACGTCTTCCTCACGCCCGACCTGCAACCCTTCTATGGGGGCACCTATTTCCCTCCGGAGGCCAAGCACGGTCGCCCGAGCTTCTTGACCCTGTTGGAGCGGATCGTCGACCTCTGGAAGACCCGGCGCGATGACCTCGTCGCTTCCGCGGTCGACCTCACGGCCCGGTTGCGCGAGATGATCGTGCAGGATCCGGACAACGCGTTCCCGACGGGCCCCCGGGAATTGCACGGCGGCGGTCAGACACTGCTCGGCGAGTTCGACCCCGTGAATGGCGGCTTCGGCGGCGCCCCGAAGTTTCCGCGCCCCAGCCAACCTCTCTACCTGCTGAGATACGCCCGGAGGTTCGGCGATGCCGAGGCTGTCCAGGCCGTGCTCACCACCTGCGACCGCATGGCCGCCGGAGGCATCCGCGACCACCTCGGCGGCGGATTCGCCCGCTACAGCGTCGATGAACGGTGGCTGGTGCCGCATTTCGAGAAAATGCTCTACGACAACGCCCAACTGACCCGCCTCTTCCTCGAGGCCTTCCTGGTCTCGGGCGAAAACCGGCATGCGGAGGTCGCCCGCGACATCCTGCGCTACGTGGCCCGGGACATGACCCATCCGGAGGGCGGGTTCTATTCGGCCGAGGATGCCGACAGCGAGGGTAAGGAGGGCCGGTTCTACTGCTGGACCCAGGCCGAACTCTCGGGATTGCTCAGTCCGGAGGCCTTCAATGTGGTCGCCGCCCGGTTCGGCATCACCGCCAAGGGCAATTTCATCGATCACAGCGATCCGGAGCCGCTGACCGGACTCAATGTGCTCTCGCTGGTCCAGGCGGAAGTCGCGGAGGCCGACCGCGGGCTGCTCGAAGAATCCCTGGCCGCAATGCGGGAAGTCCGCTCCCGCCGGGTGCGCCCCCATCTCGACGACAAGATCCTGGCCTCGTGGAACGGGATGATGCTCGGGGCCTGCGCCGGGGCCTTCGCGATCCTCGGCGACGACGAGTTCCGCACCTTGGCCGAGCGCAATCTGGCCTTTGTGCAGGAACACCTGTGGGAACCGCCCACGCCGGAGACACGCGGCACGCTCCACCACCGATGGCGCGAGGGCCATCGCGATTCGGTCCAACTGCTCGACGGATATGCCCATCTGCTGACCGGCGTCATCGACCTCTACGAGGCCACCCTCGATCCGTCCCACCTCACCTTCGCCGTCCAGTTGGCCGACGCCATGATGGAACGCTTCTACGACCCGGTGGGCGGCGGCTTCTGGCAAAGCGGGGCCGACACCCCTCACCTGCTCATGCGCGTGAAGGAAGACTACGACGGAGCCGAGCCCTCGGGGAATGCCGTGGCCAGCCTGGCCCTGCTGCGTTTGTCGGCGATCTGCGCTCGCCCCGACTGGCGCGAGGCGGCCGAAAAGACCCTGCGGCTCTTCGCCCAGAAGCTGCACCAGACACCCCAGGTGGTGCCGTTTCTGCTGTGCGCCCTCGACTTCGCGCTCCAGGAACCCAAGCGGGTGGTGATCGTGGGCGACTGGCTCTGCGGTTCCACCCGAGCCCTGCTGAACCATGCCCACGGGGTCTTCGAACCGCACCGGGTGATCCTCGGCAACCACGGCCCGGTGGACCCCTTCGCGCAGACACTGCCCGCCGACGAGGAGCGCTCCCTGGCCTACCTCTGCACCGGGAGCGCCTGCCAACCCCCCACCCGCGAGGGATCGGTGGTCCGGGAATTTCTCCGGAACACCCCACCGCCCGAGTCTCCGTACTGATCAGCGACGCAGGTCGAGCGTGACCGGGAAGTCGCCGTTCTTCGGCTCCGTCGCCGGCACAAAACGCCCCTGGGTCGCGCCCGTGACGAAGAAGCGCGCCAGGCGGCGACTCTCCGCCTCGTAGGCATTGACGGGGAAGGTCTCGTAATTGCGCCCACCCGGATGCGCCACGTGGTAGGTGCAGCCGCCGATCGAACGCTCGTTCCAGGTGTCGTAGAGATCGAAGGTCAAGGGCGCATGGACCCCGATCGTGGGTTGCAGGCACCCGGGAGGCTGCCAGGCGCGGTATCGGACACCGGCCACCCCCTCGCCTTGGGTGCCCGTGGGATGCAGTGGCAGACGCCGGCCGTTCACCGTCAAGGCGAAGCGCTCTCCGATGAGCCCCTGCGCCTTGACCTGGACGCGCTCGAGCGAGCTGTCGACATACCGGACGGTCCCGCCGCCACCAGGCTCTTCACCGAGCACATGCCAGGGCTCCAGTGCCGAGCGGATCTCCACCCGGACGTCCCGTTGGGCGAAATCACCGATGCGCGGGAATCGGAACTCGAACTGGGGGGCGAACCACTCCATCTCGAAGGGGTACCCGGCCTCGCGCAGATCCCGGATCACCTCGCGGAAATCGGTCTCGCAGAAATGCGGGAGCATCCAGCGGTCGTGGAGATCGGTACCCCAGCGCACCAGTCCCTGCGTGTAGGGCTTCTTCCAGAAGGTCGAGACCAGACCGCGTAGCAACAAATGCTGGGCGAGGCTCATCTGCGCGTGGGGCGGCATCTCGAAGGCGCGCATCTCCACCAGACCCAGCCGACCGGTCGCGCTTTCCGGGGCGAAGAGCTTGTCGATGCTGAACTCCGCGCGGTGCGTGTTGCCGCTGGAATCGATGAGCAGGTTGCGGAACAGCCGATCCACCAGCCACGGCGGCACCGTCGGGCCCTGAGAGGCCATCTGGCGATCCAGTTCCCGGAACGCGATCTCCAGTTCGTAGAGCGAATCGTTCCGGGCCTCGTCCACCCGGGGCGCCTGACTGGTCGGGCCGACGAAGAGCCCGCTGAAGAGCCAGCTCAGCGACGGGTGGTTCTGCCAGTAGCCCAGGAGCGAGCGCAGCAGGTCCGGACGCCGCAGGATCGGCGAATCGGCCGGCGTCTCGCCACCGAGGATGATGTGGTTTCCGCCCCCCGTGCCGCTGTGCCGGCCATCGAGCATGAACTTTTCGGCCCGCAACCGGGTCTGGCGGGCCTCTTCGTAAAGCACCGTGGTGCGGTCCACGAGCTCATCCCAACTGCGGCTGGGGTGCAGGTTGACCTCGATCACACCGGGATCCGGTGTCACCGAGAGCTTGTTCAGTCGCGGATCCCGCGGCGGGGCCTCTCCTTCAAGGATCACCGGGACACCCATCGCCGAGACGGTCGATTCGATCGTGGAGATCAGATCCAGGTACGCCTCGGTGGTGGCCACCGGCGGTAGGAAGAGGTGCAACCGCCCATCCCGGGGTTCCACGCACAGGGCCGTGCGCACGATCCAGGGGGCGCTCTGTCCCTGGGCCGGCGCAGGGCCTTCGCGCGGGTCACGGGCCGGCAAAGGGATCTGGGCCCGCTGGCCGGGACCCTGACCCGACGGCCAAGCGGCCGGGGCTCCGGCGACAAAGGCCTGACCGGTCAGACGACGCGCCGGGTGGGCGGCGAACTCGCGCGGCAAGGGCGGCAGGGCCGCCGAGGGATCCTGCGGCCAGATCCACGGATACTCGCGCTCGGCCACCCACGGGATGGAATCCAACGGCAGGCGCAACCCCATGGCCGAGTCGCCCGGAATCAGCCACAGCGTCTCACCATCCCGCAGGAACCACGCGCCACTGCGCCACAGGATGTTCCCACCCTGTTGGCCCGAGACCTCCAGCGGCAGCGCGTAGCCGACCACCTCACCCAGTCCCTTCTGGAAAATGCGGGCCAGACGTTCGCGCTCCTGAGGATTTTTCCACTGCGATGACGTCGGCGACACGTTGGAGGGCAGGCGTCGCTCCTTCCAGGTGTAGTAGAACAGGTCTTCGTAGGCCGGCAGCACATGGGCCGGATCGGTGCCGAGATCACGGGCCAGTCGGCGGATCAATTCGGCCGCCTCCGCGGTCCCGTGCCCATAATCCCGCGACTCGTCGGCGATGAGCGACTCGTCCTTCCAGATCGGCAACCCATCCTTGCGCCAGTAGGCCGACAACGCCCACCGCGGCAGGGGTTCGCCCGGGTACCATTTGCCCTGCCCGTAGTGCAGCAGCGATCCCGGGGCCATACGCGCCCTCAGACGCTTGAGCAGCGTGCCCGAGAGCCGTCGTTTGGCCGGCGAGACCGCCGTGAAATTCCACTCGGCCCCGTCCGGATCGTCCACCGACACGAAGGTGGGCTCACCCCCCATGGTCAGGCGGACATCCCCGGCCAGTAGGTCTTCGTCGATCCGATGGCCCAGCGACTGGATCCGGAACCACTGCGCCTCGGAATACGGCTTGGTGACCCGGGGCGATTCATGGATGCGCGTCACCTGCATCTCGTGATGCAGCTTCGACTCGCATTTCCCGATGCCGCCCGTCACCGGTGCGGCGGTGGAGGGTTCCGGGGTGCAGCTCAGGGGGATGTGCCCCTCGCCGGCCAGCAGACCCGAGGTCGGATCGAGCCCGATCCAGCCGCCCCCCGGCAGGTACACTTCGCACCAGGCGTGCAGGTCGGTGAAATCGACCTCGGTCCCGCTGGGTCCATCCAGCGACTTCTGATCGGGAGCCAATTGGATGAGGTAACCGCTGACAAACCGGGCCGCGAGACCCAACGCGCGGAACAACTGCACGAGGAACCAGGCCGAATCGCGACAGGATCCACTGCCCAGGGTGAGGGTTTCTTCAGCCGCCTGCACACCGGGCTCCAGCCGGATCAGGTATCGGATGGCCTGCTGCAGGTGCTGGTTCAATCCCACCACGAAATCGATGGTCCGAACCGTGCTTTCGGAGTCCTGGGGCCGCGGAGGCATCCAGCGCCGACGCAAGTCGGCCACGAGGGCCTCGAACTTCGGTCCGCAGACCGGTCGAACGCGGAAGGGTTCGAGATCCTTGGCCAAGACGGCCCCGTACTCGAAGGGGAAGTGATTGGCCGACTCCTCGAGGAAGAAGTCGAAGGGGTTGTAGACGGCCATCTCGGCCACCACCTCGATCTCGATCTTCAACTCCTGCATCGGTTCGGGGAACACGACCCGGGCATTCCAGTTCGAGAAGGGATCCTGCTGCCAATGCAGGAAATGCTCCCCTCCGGTGATCTTCTGGGAATAGCTGAGAATCGGCGTCCGGCAGTGGGGCGCCGGCCGCAGGCGGATCACGTGGGGACCGTGACCGACCGCCGAGTCGTAGGTATAGTGGGTGACGTGCCGGAGAGCAACATGGATGGCCATGGGAGGATGGTTGTGGGGCGCCGGGTCAGAGCGCGGACCCAAACTGAGCCATCCGAACGGGATGTCCACTCAACTTTTCCGGGGGGGCTATTCGGGGCGGATGCAGGGATTGCGCCCCGTCTCCCGTTCGGGAACCCGGATATGAGCCTTCTCAGGGCGATATCGAAGCCGGATGGGTGGAGCGCAACAGATCGAAGCAGGCCAAACTCGTCCGGAAGGATCATCGTCAACGGGAATCATCGCTGACGTGAGCACCGCGCAAGGGAAGAGCCGAAGAAGAGGTGGTGGCTGGGGGCGGGATCGAACCGCCGACACTGCGATTTTCAGTCGCATGCTCTACCAACTGAGCTACCCAGCCGCACCGAAGAGCGCGAATCAAACTCGGTGAGACCCGACTTTGGCAAGCCGGTTTTCCGAGATTTTTCCAACCGCCTGCCCTGACATCATTTCGGATCCTGGTTCGCCCTCAATTCCTCAGGGGTCACCGAGGAGACCACACCGGCCGTCGGAACCTCGACCTTGGCGATCCACAGCAGCGCGTTCAGGAACACTTTGCGGAAATTCTCGTCGCCCCAGTTCTTGTGATAGTGCCCACCGGTGAAACCGAAACCACGGCCTCCGTTCGGACGGTCGTAGGTCCACATCAGCGGTTGGGCTTCGCCCTTGGCCACCGAGGCACGGACAAAGGGATTGCCGCTGTGCGGACCGTTGCCGCGATCAAGCGTGTTGGCGGGCGGCACCACGCTGAGGATCGGCGTCACCCCTTTGCGCTCCGGAACGAACCGCATGTGGTAGTACCATTCGTCATGCATGGTGAAGGGCTTCACGCCCCGGGTCACCGGATGCACCGGCAACGATTCGAACTTCGCCGTCCAGGTGGGGTTCACGCTCCAGAACATCTCGAAATAGCCGCCAGTCCAATCGAGCATGGCAAAGCCCGGGTCGCCCGCCGGAACCTCGACCCCGTAGTGGGCCGCTCCGATGCCGACCCCCTTGGCCGACAGTTCATTCATGAGCTTGAGGCGCTCGGGCTTGATCGCCGGGTGGGCCGTGCCGCCATTGGCGAACACGACCACCGCGTCGGCCGATTTGAGGATGGCCGTATCCGAGGGCCAACCGTTGCTCACCACGGTGGCATGGATGCCCGGGATGCGATTCAGGCAACCCGCCAACAGGATGCTTCCGGCCCGGAATTCGTGATCGCCCGGGGCATGGCTGGGAGTACCCGCAATGAGGACGATTTCTTTGTCGGCCGCCGCCATGGACAACGAGGACACGACGGCCATCAAGGAGAGGAACAGGCGTTTCATTGGATTGCCGAACAGCGTGCGCCCCGGCTGGGGAGACGGCCAGCATTTGTTCGGCAGCCGCGGCGCCCAAACGACGACTCCGAGAAGGCCGACTCAAAAAAAACTCGAAAAATGATACCCAAGACTTGCATACATTGATCTGCAATGCATAGTTGTCCCATGAAGATCAACAAGGACCTCAATGCCGCATCGGCCAGCACCATCGTTCTTGGCATCCTCCGGGGCGGCGAAAGTTACGGATACGCCATCGTCCAGAAGGTCAAGGAACTCTCCGGCGGGGAGGTCGAGTGGACAGATGGCATGTTGTACCCAATTCTCCACCGACTGGAGGCCGACGGTTTGATCAACGCCCGATGGGGCGAGTCGGAAACCGGTCGCAAGCGGAAGTACTATGAAATCACTCCCAAGGCCCTGCCGATCCTCGACGACGACCGCCGTCAGTGGATGACCGTCAATGCCGTGATGAACCGCCTGTGGGAAACCCAGACCGCCTGAATCCTTCAACCTCGCGAACCATGAGCACCCCCTCCTTCTCCAGCGAACTATCGGGCATCCCGGCCGCCCTCGCCGCCGAACTCGAAGACCACCTGATCGAGTGCTACGAGGCCGGACTCCGCTCCGGCATGTCCTCCGACGAGGCCCGCCAGTCGTCGCTCCGGTCGCTCGGATCGCCATCGGAAATCTCCCAACGTTGCTTGAAGGAGTCCGATCCCCGCGATCCCCGACGCAACCGGCTGTCACTCCAACACCGGGTCGCCATCGGCGGTTGGTTGCTGATGGCCATCGGCTTCGCCTCGAGGGTTTGCGAAGCTTCTGACCCCACCCATGCGTCGATCGCGGCCTGCATCGCGATGTCGCTCGGTGCCCTGGTGATGGGGGCGCTCATCCGTCGTCAACGCCTCTCGATGCCGGTGGCCATCGCCCTGTCGCTGGGCCTCACCGGGATTGCCAGCCTGGCCTGGTTGCAGGTCGGTTGGCATCCGTGGATCCGTGAGACTCTCGCCCTCACTCCCGGGGCCCTGGCCCTCCTCGCCGCCTTCGGAGCCCTCTCCGGAGGTGCGCTGACGGCCGCTCCCCGGCCGGCCGCGCGCGCCGCCTGATCCCCCGTTTCCCGGAAGCCCCATCCACCGGGGCCTCTTTGCGTGTCGATGATCAGTTTTTCTAACATTAAGAAGTGTTTTTTTTGAACCGTTTATCCGATCCACCATGAAACCGAATCCGCTATTCCCCAAGCCGACGCCGTCAGAACACTCCCGCCTCGGGCGCCCCCTGCGAGCCCTGCTCGCCGCGATCGCACTGCTCGCCACCGCCACCATCCAGGCTCAGGAACTTCCGGCACCGCGGACCGACGCGGCCTCCGGCGGTGCGGGCAAACCCACCTTCGAGATCACGCCCTCTCCTGCCGAGCCGGTGCCGCCGCTCGTCCGCCCGGATCCCGTGATCGACCCCGTCACTCCGCCGACGCCCACGCGGGGATCCAGCGAGGGGCTGGAGGGCCTGTCCCTGAAACTGGACCACCCGAAGCTCGAGATCGCCGAGGATCGGGGCATCCCGTTGTTCTTTTCGGTCATCGGCGACTACCTGGGCACGAATGACGTCACGGTGCGGGCCCGATTCGTCAGCGGCACCGCCACCCCGGGCAAGGATTTCGACATGAGCGAAGCCTTCAAGAAGCTGCCGGCGCAGGGTGGACTCAACACCTTGGTCTGGCTGTCCTTGCCCCCGATCTCCGACGAGGTCGACGAGGGCAAGGAGACGGCCGTGTTCGAACTCTCCATCGACGGCAGCACCAACGCTCCGGTCCGCATGGAGGTGACGATCCTCGACGACATGACCCCGGGGAATGTGGGATTCGTGTCGCCGCGCTTCCAGATCAACGAAGGCTCCACCAATGGCTACGCCCAAATCCGTCTCTGGCGCACCCTCGACACCCGCCGATCGACCACCGTCGCCTTCCGACTCGAAGGCCCCTCCGCCGCACTGGCGGTCCTGGGCGGCCAGACCCGTCGCACCGCCACCTTCAGCCCCGGCGAATCCCAGATCTTCGTGCAGATCCCGCTGGTGAACAACACCGAGGCGCAGGGTACCCAGAACATCACGCTCACCCTGGAAAAGCCCGAAGGCGAAATCGGGCTCCTCGAAGGCTTCGAACGCACGGTGCTGACACTGGCCGACGACGAAACCCCGGCCGCCGCCGCGCCCCTCTCGATCTCCGAGTTCGAGAGCGGCGACGGACAGCGCGGCGTGATGCTGACGACCACGGTGCCCCGCGGATACCAGGTGCGTCTGGAATTCTCCGACAACGGTGCGGCGGGACCTTGGCTGCCCTACTGGCTCTTCGAGGGCAACGAGGTCGAGCGCACCACCTTCGATTCCTTCGCGGCAACGGTGATGCGGATGTACCGGATCCTCCCGCCGGAACCTCTCGATTTCACCTTCCCGTGGTGAGCGCAACCCGTCCCGGCTGTCCGTTTTTTGCCAGTCGCAACGGAATTCACCAACCCGGCAGCCCGGATCGGCCATAAAAAGCGGTTGGCAAGGCAGGTGCTTACGGAAACCCGCCCAAACAACCGGCCGTGCTGCTTGGCAACGAGTGGCGCGGCGATGATGGAAACGATCATCAACCACGGCCGTCCCAGCGATGGGGCGGCCGTGAGTCCGATTCCGAGTCGTGCGGAGCGTTTTAGCCAACCCCTTCTGCGTCCGTTGTCCCGATCCCCACTCCTGCTCACCCGTTCCAATCCCTGCTCCATGAGCCTCCACTGCATTCCCAATACGCGGACCCATGACCGATGGGATGCCAGTCTCCCTCCGGTCGCCGAGGTGGCTTCGGGCGACACGGTGATCCTCGACTGCTTGGATTCCAGCGGGGCCCAGATGTCGCCCACCTCGACCGTGGCGGACTTCGTGGCCATGGATCGCAACAAGATCCACACCATCACCGGCCCGGTCTTCGTGCGGGATGCCCAACCGGGAGATGTGCTGCAGATCGAGATCCGGCGCATCGAGCATCGGGGCTGGGGGTGGACCAGCATCATTCCCGGTCTGGGAAGCCTTCCGGAGCGCTTCACCGAGCCGCACCTGTTCGTTTGGAAGCTGGAGAAAGACTTCTCGTACTCGTTGGCCCCGGCCCGATTGCCGCTGGCCCCGTTCCTCGGGATCGTCGGCGTCGCCCCAGAGGCTCCGGGGCCGCACCGCACCCGTCCCCCGGGCCCCTTCGGCGGCAATCTGGACGTGAAGGATCTCCAACCGGGAACCACCCTGTACCTGCCCGTGTTCCACCCCGGAGCCCTGTTCAGCGCGGGCGATGGTCACGCCGCCCAGGGGGACGGTGAGGTGTGCATCAACGGCATCGAAGGCCCGATGGAGGCCGAGTTCCGGCTCACCGTCCGCAAAGACATCCACCTCGACGAGCCCTTCGCCGAATTGCCACCGCGGGTGTCCCAGGTTCCCGATCTGGGGTCCTGGGCCTTCATCGCGAGCGCTCCTGACACCATGAGTGCGGCCAGGAATGTGATCCATCACGCCATCGACTTCCTCGTCGCCCGCTTCGGCCTGACTCCCCAACTGGCCTACACCCTCTGCAGTGTGGCCCTCGACCTGCGGTTGAGCCAGATCGTGAACCAACCCCAGGTCACCGTGACCGGAACCCTCGCCAAGAGCCTGTTCCCGAAGACCTCCTGAGCCCTCTTCTCCAAGCCCATGCTCCGCGCCCGCACCCCTCAAGGCTGGTTCCTCATCACCCACCCCGAACACGCCCGTCTGGCCGGAGTGTTCGCGGCCGCCTGGGGCAACGAGCGGTTTCGGCGCCCGTTCCCCCACCCCAATACGGTGCAGGCGGTTTGTCGCCATGACGACGGCTGGGCCACCCGCGACCTGTCCCCAAAACCGACGCGTGAGGGCCGCCCCAGCGCCTTCGGGATCGATCTGGTGGGCAAATACAGCGCTTTCGAAGAGATCGACTTGGACGATTATCTCGGCGTGCGCGGCCGAGCCATGGAAGCGGTCGCCGCCGAAGACCCCTACGCGGCGATCCTGATTTCCATGCACACCTGCAACCTGCTCAGCGAGCGGGCCGACCACTCCACGCTCCGTCCGGTCGATCGCCCCAAGCTCGAGGCCTTCTTGATTCGGCAGGAACACCGACAGGGAGAACTGCGCGAAGCCTGCGCCCGGTCCGGATCCTTCACGGCCACCGACCTCATGGTCTCCACCTGGGTCGAGAACTTCCGCCTCCTCCAAGCCTGCGACAACCTCTCGCTGCTCTCCTGCGTGGACTATCCGGGAACCGCCAACCTGCTGCACCCGCTGCCCCTCTCGGGCGGCGGCACCAGCGAGATCACCGTCACGCGGGTCGCTGAACGCACCTTCCGCCTGGACCCCTGGCCGATGCAGGAATCACTGATCGAAGCCACGCTCACGGGCCGACACATCACGGGCGAACGGTTCGCCTCCGAATCCGAACTGGCCGCGGCCTATGCGGCGGCCCCTCCGGAGTCGCTGACCCTCCGCATCGAACGGAGTCCCCAGTCGGTTCCCTGACCGCAATGACTCGGTCGGAATGAAACCGGCGGTCTGAGCCGATGCGGTTCTCCTCGGGCTTGCCCCTCTCGGCACGGGTGGCGCAGTGGTAGCCGGCCCCGGATTCGGATGGATCCCCGTCCCGGCCCGGATCAAACTGCAGCCATGATGATCCGCATCGGAGGAGCCCTGAGCCTGCTGGTCTTGAGCCTGTGCGCGGAGCCGGCGCGGTTCGTCCAAGACCGCTTCGCCATCGGTTTCTGGGTGCCTCCCCGCACCACCCAAAACCTGCCTGAACGGTATCGTGAAATCCGCGATGCCCATTTCAATCTGGTGATCGGAACGGCCGGGTTCACGGCCGAAGAACAACTCCGGGTCTGCGAACCCTTGGGCCTGAAGGTGCTGGTCGATGCCGAAGACCCCTCGAAACCCCTGCCCGAGAGTCCCGCCTGCTGGGGCTACAGCCTCGCCGACGAACCGGGCACGGCGGCCTTCCCGTCCCTGGCTTCCCGCGTGGCCACCCTGCGCACCCAGCGCCCCGGCCGTCTGGCCTACATCAACCTCTTCCCGAATTACGCCACCCCCACCCAGTGGGGCGCTCCCCAGTACGCGGAGTACCTCAAGCGGTTCATCGAGACGGTCAAACCCGACGTCCTCTCAATGGACCACTACCCGCTGATACGCCCGGGCGACGACTCCCGCGGCGAGTACCTCAAGAATTTGGAGTCGATGCGCAAGCACTCGGTCGCCGCCGGCATCCCGTTCTGGAACTTCTTCCACTCGATGCCCTTCGGCGACCGCATGGATCCGACCGAAGCGCAGATCCGATGGATGATCCATGCGTCCATCGCCCACGGTTCCAAAGGCGTGATGTATTTCTGCTACTGGACTCCGGGCCAGGGCAATGCCGGCAGCGGTGAGTTTCCCAAGGGCGGAGCCCTCGTCACGGCCGAGGGACTCAAGACGCGCCACTACGACGAGGCTCGCCGGATCAACGCCGGGCTGCAGCAGTGGGGGCCGGTGCTGATGCGCCTGACCGGTGACGGAGTCCTCCGGCACACCACCGGCAACGCCAGCCCCGAGCTGACCCGCAGCGGAATCCGGTCGCTGGACCGGGTGGGCTCGGACCCCGAATCGACCTTCCTCATCGGGACCTTCCATCACGCCGACGGACGACGTGCCGTCCTGTTGCTCAATCACAACATGGCCTACACGGCCTGGCCCACGGTGCTGTTCGACTCCGAACCCGAGGTCCGCGAGGTGAGCCGTGACGACGGCCTGGAACATCCGCTTCAGGACGACAGCCCGGAACTGCGCGGTCTGCAATTGTCCTTCGGAGCCGGAGATGCCCGGTTGTTCCTCCTGCCGCCGGCCCGAGCTGACGCCGGCCAAGAATCCAACCCACCCCCGAAAACGAGGCCCTAGAACCCGGACCGGGGCCCCAACCTGGAACCAGGCCGTGACACCCGCCTCCGGAATCGCTGGGGGCTGACCGACGCCGGCGCCCGGCGCCCGCCTCAACGCCCCGGTCGTTCGCGATTCTCGAGCGGCGCCAGCAACGCCCGTTCGTTGGCATGGGTCAGCAGGCCCAAAGCCTCGTCGGCGCTCACCCAGCGCAGGTCGGCCACCTCGCGGGTATCCTGCACCGGGCCCTGCTCCTGAAGCTCCATGTGCCAATAGAGAACGACCTTGGGCATGCCATTGACCGCATACACACTGCCGCCGGCGAACGCCTCGACCTGGGCCCGGCAACCGGTCTCTTCTTCGACCTCACGGACCGCGGCCTGAAGCCAACCCTCTCCGGGGTCGAGCTTGCCCTTGGGCAGCGCCCACTCCGGGCCGTATCGGGTGCGATGGATCAGGATCAACTCCCGGCCGCGCGGCGACGATCGCCACACCAATCCCCCGGCCGCCTGGATCACTTCGTTCGACAATGGATTGCTCACGCAGCGCCAAGGGAAACCGACCACCCCGCCCAGAGCAACCCGCGGCTGTTGTGAAAAAGCGGGAATGAAACCACCCACCCGGAATCCCGCCGATCGGTCAAATCCAGCCGCGCCACCAGTACCAGACACCCCCGAGCTCCTCGTGGAACCAGCGCTCGAAGCGGATCAGTCCCTCGCTCCGCGGCACGACCCACCATCGCTCCGGACGATCCAGAGCATCGAGTCCCTGATAATCGCAACCGACCGGCAGGACATCGATCCCCTCCTTGCGGCAGGCGGCCGCGCCCCGGGCCAGATGCGAGGCCGAGCTCACCAGGATCACCCGCTTCCAGCCCCGTTTCCGGGCCAGATCACCGATCGCGACGGCCTCTTCATGGGTGTCATTGCAGGCCGGAAGGCGTAGGAGATCTCCGGCCGGCAATCGCCAGGCCCGAATCCAGGACGCGAGCAATTCGCTCTCCGAACGGGCGCTCCCCAGCCAGTGGAAGGGCATCCCGCTGAGGACGAGCGAACGGGCTTTGCCCTGCCGGATCACTTCAAGACCGGTCAAGGTGCGCTCGAACGACGACCCCGTGCCGAACCAGAGCAGTTCACGGCCTGAGAATTCGATGTCGCCCGCCAACACCACCACCGCATCGGCCACCGGCAAGGTCACCGGGTGGATGCGGTCATAGGGCCGCTCCAAGCGGGAGAGCAACAGCGCCGGAAATGGCGTACCGCCCACCAACCACAGCCCACCGGCCAGGCACAGGGCCGTGAACCCGGCCAACCATGCCCTGCGACGGAACGCCAGACCACTGACCAGCAAAGCTCCCGCCCAAGCCGCTCCGAGCGGCTGAACAAGCGCTTCAACAGGTCCCATGCCGGGAGGCTAGCCGGCGTCCGGGGCGCAAGGCGAGCCTCTCCGACATCCCTCTCTCCCCCCTCGTTCACCCCGTCGACCCGGTCATGCCAAGTCACGGCCCACTCAGTGCGGCAGCGCCAGAAACCCATGCTGGGCATCTCCCAGGATCTGGGTCTGACGGCCTTGATGACGCCAATGGTGATAGGCAATGAGCGCACAGAAGAGGGCATCGATCCGATCTTCGGCCTCCTTGGAGTAGGGGGCTTCCAACAGTCCCTCCCCCACCGGGCCCGGCAGCAATTCGGGGAAGCGGAACTGCAGGCAACTCCGCAGCAACGATTGATATCGACGGAACTCCCGACGCCGTTCGGCCACCGTGCCCCGCTTGTACTTCAGGATCCTCTCCAGACCGAACCACCGGACCATCGCGGGGTGCGGATAGACCTCCATGGCCAAGCGGGGTTCGGCCAGATCCCAACCGAGGAGGTAGCCCTGCGACTGAAGCAATCGGGCGATCCGCAGGGGCCGGGCACACAGGCGGGCATTGGACGGATGACACCCCGCATGCTGATGTCCGAAGAGGCGGTGGGTCAGGCGATCCACCGGCCGGGATCCGGTGCGATTCGGGCACACCAGCGGGGCATCGACGGCCATCACACACGGCTGGTCTCCCACCCGGGTCCGGAGCCACTCCTGCAGGGAGTCATCCCCCGGAGTCCAGGCCGACTCCTCGACGGAGGCCGTGGGCCCGTCGGCCCGGATCAGGCAGAGTCCGTCCCGGTTGCGCTCACCCCAGGCCAGATCGATCCCCACCATCAGCATGGCCGCAACGTCGCAGCCGATCGGTCGGACGCAAGCGACACCCCGGTGAACAAACTCAAGAGGCCCCTTCCCTTTTTGGAGGACGAATCTAGTTTGGAACGACGCTGCAACGTCCTGGAATCGCCAAGATGAACCCACGCCTGATCTACCCCTTCTTCATCGTCGCCCTCGTGGCCTACGTGGGCCTCGGGGCCAAGCTCTTCCAACTCAGCGCCGCCGATGAGCGCGACGACCCCTACCAGCAGCTCGAACTCTTCACCCGGGTGTTGGAGCGGGTGCGCAAAGACTACGTCGATGGCGAGAACCTGACCTACAAAGACCTCATCCAGGGGGCCATGAAAGGCATGTTGTCCACCCTGGACCCGCATAGCGAATTCATGACGGTGTCGAAGTTCAACGAACTCAAGGAAGACACCGAGGGCACGTACGGGGGCGTGGGGCTGCAAGTCCATGTGAAGGACGGTTTGCTCACCGTGATCGCTCCGATGGAAGACACCCCGGCTTTCGAAGCGGGCATCCTCCCGGGCGACCAGATCCTGAAGATCAACGGCAAGCCCACAGACCGGCTCGTCATGGGCGACGCGGTCAAACTGCTTCGGGGTGAACCCCAATCCAAGGTCACCCTGTCGGTGATCCGCCCCTCGCTCACCGAACCCAAGGAGATTTCGCTGACCCGCGAAGACATCCGGGTCTACACGGTGAAAGACCTCAACAACCGGCGGGATTTCCCGGTCGGGGCCGACCGCCTCGGATACGTCCGGATCACCCAATTCGCCGAGAAGACCGATGACGAGCTGGAAACGGCCCTGGTGAAGCTCGAAAAGCAGGGCATCGAAGGCCTCGTGATCGACCTGCGCGGCAATCCGGGCGGACTGCTCGATCAGGCGGTCGCCGTCTCGGAGAAGTTCCTCCCCAAGGGCAAGCCCATCGTCTCGACCGAAGGCCGCAATCGCGCGGCCGACCAACAGCGCAAGGCCTCCGGCAAGGGCAAGGTGCGCACCTATCCGTTGGTGCTGCTCATCAATGGCGGCAGCGCGAGCGCTTCGGAAATCGTCGCCGGTTGCCTTCAGGATCTCGAGCGGGCCGTGGTGATCGGTGAGCAGTCCTTCGGCAAAGGGTCGGTCCAGAACATCCTGCCCCTCAACGACGGCTCGGCCCTCCGGCTCACCACCGCCAAGTACTACACCCCCAGTCACAAGGTGATCCACGAGCGGGGCATCGCTCCCAACATCGTGGTTCCCATCACCGACGAAGACGAGGCCGCCATCCAGCTGCGGCGCATGCCCGGCGGCACCAACAGCCTCGAAGACACCCTGCGACTCTACCCGGTGGCTCAGCAGGCTCGGCTGAGGGAACTGGTTCTGGCCGATGCCGATCCTCAGCTGGAGCGTGCCCTGGATCTGCTCAAAGGGGTTCGGCTCATGGCCAAACGCCCCGGCCACACCGGCTCCCGAGCCGAGGCGGCCCCGCAGCCGGGCAAGTCCGCCGCACCGGCCACCCCCTAGCCTCCGACCAGGCCGACCCGCACCCCAAACCGGGGGGCTGGCCGGATCGATCTCCCCCAATGGTCCTCGCCATCGAATCCTCCTGCGATGAAACCAGCGCCTCCGTCGTCCACGACGGCCGGGTGCTTTCCAACATCGTGGCCTCGCAAGTCCGGCTGCATGCCGAGTACGGCGGTGTGGTGCCTGAACTGGCGACCCGCGAACACCTGCGCAATCTGATCCCGGTCGTCCGACGATCCCTGCAGGTGGCCGGAATCTCCCAGAGTGACCTCACCGCCATCGCCGCCACCCGGGGGCCGGGCCTGCCCGCCGCCTTGATGGCCGGATGGACCGCGGCCCAGTCCATGGCCGCGGCCCGAGGCCTGCCCGTGATCGGCATCCACCACCACGAGGCCCATCTCTATTCGCCCTGGATCTCCGGCGAACCTCCCCGCTTCCACCCAGCCGCGATCCCGCCCCATGTGTCGTTGATCGCCTCGGGAGGGCACACGCTGCTGGTGCACGTCCGCGCCGAACACGACCAGGTCATCCTCGGCGGCACGCTCGACGACGCGGCGGGCGAATGCTTCGACAAGGCCGCCAAGCTCCTCGGGCTTCCCTACCCCGGCGGACCGGTGCTCGACCGTCTGGCCGAAGAGGGACGGGCCGACCGTTTCGAGTTCCCCCGGCCCCTGCGCCACGAACCGAACCACCTCTTCAGTTTCAGTGGTCTCAAGACCAGCGTCCGGGTGTTCCTCGAAAAGCACCCCGGCCTGGCCGATTCTCCGCAAGACCTGCGCGACCTGTGCGCCGGGATCCGCGCCGCCATCGTCGACACCCTCACCACCAAACTCGTCGCCGCCGCGGCCAAGACCGGCGTCCGCTGCATCACCGCCAGCGGCGGAGTGGCCTGCAATCGCGGACTGCGCCGTGACTTGCAGCTGGCCGCTCAGAAACGCCGGCTCGACCTCCGGATCGCCGAACCGGCCTTCTGCACCGACAACGCCGCCATGATCGGCCTTCTGGCCGAACGCCGGCTGGCCCGGGGTGAATCCACCGCCTTCGACACCGAGACCGGACCCGGCTGGGAACTCGAAGCCGCCGGATCGCCCGACCCGGTCCCGCCGCGGGTAGCCGGTGTCCCCGTGTCATGACCATCTCGATCATCCTTCCCGCGTTCAACGAGGAGCGACTCCTACCCACCACGTTGCGGGCGGTCGATGCGGCCCGGATAGCCTTCGATCGGGTGGGTTGGGTCTCCGAGGTCATCGTCTGCGACAACAACTCGACCGATGCCACGGGGCGGATCGCCCGGGAACTCGGGGCCCGCGTCGTCTTCGAGCCGGTGAACATGATCGGCCGGGCGCGCAACGCCGGAGCTTCGGTGGCCACCGGCGACTGGCTGGTGTTCATCGATGCCGACTCCCAGCCCTCGATCGACCTCTTCAGTGCCATGATCGACGCGATCCGATCCGGTCGGGTCCTGGCCGGCGGAGCCACCGTCCGCATGGATACCGACAGCCTCCTCGGGCGCATGGGCACGGCCTTCTGGAACACCGCCAGCCGACTTCGCCGGCTCATGGCCGGTTCGTTCATCTTTGTCGAAGCCGCGGCCTTCCGGCAGATCGGCGGATTCAGCGGCCAATTCTACGCGGCCGAAGAAATCGACCTCACCCACCGCCTGCGCCCCCTGGCCCGCGCCTCCCGGCGGCGCATCGTCATCCTCTCGAAGACGCCGCTGCTGACCTCGGCCCGGAAACTCAAGCTCTACACCCCGCTCGAAATCGGTCGTCTCATCGTGTCGGCCGCCTTCCGCCCCAAGGCCACCCTCACCGACAAACAGGCCTGCCATCTCTGGTACGACGGACGACGCTGACCCGCACAGGATCGCGGCGGAACCCCGGATTCCTCTCCGCACTGGACAAGCCCCACTTCACTGGCCACGTTTGAAATCTCAACCGTTCTGCCCCCAGCAATGATCCGCCCGGATCGAGAAGGTGTTACCGAATCCGTCAGGTGGGTGTTGAGTGGCGGATTGATGCCGACGCCCCCCATCCACCTCTGCACCGTGAATCCCCGATCCCCTGATCCGACCCGGCTCCGTCAATTCCTGGCCGCGACCCTTTGGATCGCCGCCTTGGCCGCATCGGTCCTCACAGGTTTTGCCGCCCGACCCGCGCTGGAGGGCCCGTTCCTCACTGAGCCTCGCGGTTGGACGCCGCTCCCCGGTGGGGATTTCGAAGTCGGACCCGCCGATCTGCCCCTCAATACCACATACGGTCCGCTGGTCGGAGACATGGAGTTGTTCGTGAGCAAGGGATCGGTGGGGACGGCGCAGAGATCGCCGCAGGCCGCCCTCAAGGGCGACTCCGGCGTGCACATCCGGCCAGGCCGTTTCGACGGGCCCGGGATCGCCCTGACTTATTACAAGACCGTGAAACTCGCACCGGGCCAGAGCGTCGTGCTGAGCGCCTTCGTCAAGAGGCTCCATCCGGCGGGATCCCAGGCATCGGTGGCCCTCGACTTCTGGGGCGCACCGGGAACGACCTCCATCCCGGTGCCGGCCACGACCTCGGAGTGGCAATTCATCCACGGGGTCTTCTCGCCACCGGCCGAGGGGGGGCAGGTTACCGTGGGGGCCCGCCTGACCCTCGATGGGAACGTCGCTCCGACCGACGAGGTCTACGTGGACGAATTGTCGCTGACGCCGCTGGACCAGTTCAAGCCACCGACCCGAGGGGGGGCACTGGTGGGCGACTTGACTCCGGGGACCGGGACGTGGGACGTACTGCCCGGGGGGGACTTCGAGGCCGGCCCGCATCCACTGCCGGTCAACACCCTTTACGGACCACTCATCGGGGATATGGAGCTCTTCCAGAGCCTCGGGGCCTCCGCAACGGCATTCCGCACCAACACCGCGGCCCGAAGCGGAAACCGTGGAGTGGACCTGCAGTTGGGCACCTTCCAGGGCGCGGGTGTCGGGGTGACCTATTATGCGCTCCATCCCGTGAAATCGGGCTCCAGCGTGGTCTTGAGCGCATGGGTGCGACGCGTGAACCCCGCCACCTCGAAGGGCCGTGTATTCCTCGATTTCTGGGATGCTCCCGGCACCGCACGGATCCTGGCGAAGACGAATGTCGCCGGTTGGCAATTCCTGTATGCCGTCTTCACCGCACCGCCGGGCTCGGGAACCGTCCAGATCGGCGCCCGCGTCGGTGTGGATGGCGACGTCACCCCTGAGGATCGCATCTTCATCGACGAACTGGCGATCACGCCCCTGGATCGGTTTTCCCCTCCGCAGTCGGCCGCGTCTTCCCCGGCGCTCGGCGCCGAGGGATCGGCGACCCTCGCCAACGGCTTCGTGGTCGGAATCCAACTGTCCTCGGGAGGCTCCGGATACACGGGAGTGCCGAATGTCCTGATCCTGGGTGGCGGCGGAACCGGTGCCACGGCCGTGGCCACCGTGTCGGGCGGCGTCGTCACCGGGATCCGGATGACCGGGGCCGGGGTCGGATACACCCGCTCCCCACTGGTCCGAATCGATCCGCCGCTCCCGTTGCCACCGGAAGGGGCGAAGGCGACCGCGAACCTCACGGGCGGATTCGTCACCGGCGTGACTGTGACCCGCCACGGATCGGGCTATTCCCAGACGCCCCGGGTGCAATTGATCGGCGGTGGAGGCTCCGGAGCGACGGCGACCGCCGTGATGTCCCACGGGATCGTCCTCGACGTGATCATCACCAACGCCGGCTCGGGTTACACCCGTCCGCCCCTGGCGATCATCGATCCCCCGGTCCTCGTTCCCGCCCCCCCGTTCTCGGTCTCCCTGGAGGTCAAGACCGTCACGGTGACTCTCTCGGTGACGGCCGGACGGATCTATCTCCTGGAGTCATCGAGCGATCTCAACCGGTGGACCACGGTGGGCGACCCGTTCGAGGCTTCTTCGACTTCGGTGAAGCAGGACTTCGACGTGGCGGGCCGGCCCACCTTCTTCCGGCTACGCGACGTGACCTACGGGCTGTGAGGCCAGGTCGATCATCCGCTTCGGCCGCTCGCGCCCTCGTCCCAAGGAACGCTGCCGCCATCTCGGCGACATCTTCTCGGCTGCCTTACGGCTCATCGGCCCCTCTTCTACCGGCCGGTGTCAGCCGTTTTGAGTCGACGGCCTGATCTTTCATCGCCAAGCCAAGCCCCCAGAGGGTCAAAACTTTTGAGGCAACAGGCGCTTCGATTCACTGATCTTCTTGTCTCGGAGCGAAATATGCCCATGATCGGCGCTTCGATCTCGCATTTATGGCTAAAGTGTACACCGACAAGGACGCCGACCTGAGCGTCTTCAAAGGCAAAACCCTCGCTGTGCTCGGCTTCGGCTCCCAAGGCCACGCCCACGCGCTGAACCTCAAAGAGTCCGGATGCAACGTCATCATCGGCCTCTACGAAGGTTCCAAGTCCATCAAGGTAGCCCGTGAAAAAGGCTTCGAAGTGCTCGCCAGCGCCGAAGCGGTCAAGCGCGCCGACGTGATCATGATCGCGCTGCCCGACACCAAGCAGGCGGCCGCTTACGAAAAGGACATCGCCCCGAACCTGACCGCCGGCAAGACGCTGCTCTTCAGCCACGGCTTCGCGATCCACTTCAAGACCATCGTTCCGCCGAAGGACGTCAACGTGATCCTCGTCGCCCCGAAGGGCCCTGGCCACATCGTTCGTCGTCAGTACACCGAGGGCAAGGGCGTCCCCAGCCTGATCGCCATCTACCAGAACCCCAGCCGCACCGCGAAGAAGATCGCGCTGGCCTGGGCCAAGGGCATCGGCGGCACCCGCGCCGGCGTCATCGAGACCACCTTCAAGGAAGAGACCGAGACCGACTTGTTCGGTGAGCAGACCGTTCTCTGCGGCGGCGCCAGCGCGCTCGTCCAGGCCGGATTCGAAGTGCTCGTCGAGGCGGGTTATTCTCCCGAGATGGCCTACTTCGAGTGTCTCCATGAGCTGAAGCTCATCGTCGACCTCATGAACGAGGCGGGCATCGCCGGCATGCGCTTCTCGATCTCCGAGACGGCCAAGTGGGGCGACGTGACCGTCGGCCCGAAGATCATCGACGCTTCGGTCAAGAAGCGCATGAAGGCCGCGCTGAAGGACATCCAGACCGGCAAGTTCGCCAAGGACTGGGTCGCCGAGTACAAGGGTGGCTACAAGAAGTACAACGCCCTGCTCGCCGCCGGCGAGAAGCACCCGATCGAGAAGACCGGTGCCAAGCTGCGCGCCATGATGCCCTGGATGCAGAAGCGCCAGATCAAGGGCGCCCAGGCCGCCTACTGATCCCGACCTCGGGAAACACACCGCCGGCCTTCCGATTCGGATGGCCGGCGGTTTCTTTTTGAGCCGCTTCCCACCGTCCCTGTTTCCCTACCCGCCCCGCTCGCCATGGCCCGCAGTGTGATCCTCGCCGGAACGATCCGATGCGACGGGTGCTGTCTGCCTCCCCGCTGGTGCCTGTGTGCGGCACTTCGCCCCGTCGTCAGCCCTGTGGCCGTGGACGTCTTGATCCATCGCCGCGAGTACTGGCGCCCCACCAGCACCGGGAAACTGGTCGCACGAACCCTTCAGGGCTCGCGCACGCATGTCTATCAGCGCGTCGGCCCCCCGACACTCGAAGCCATCGCGCGTCCCGACCGCGAACTCTGGATCCTGCACCCGGAAGGCGAGCCGGTGGAAACCCTCCTGCCCCGGCCAGCCGGCTCAACCGCGCCGCAGGTGCTGCTCTTGGATGGCAACTGGGGACAAGCCGGTGAGATGCTCCGCTGGGTCCAGGGATGGGGGCGCCGGGTCCGACTCAGCCAAACGGGTGCCAGTCGCTACTGGTTGCGATCGCAGGAACGCCTGGACCAATTCTCCACGGCCGAGGCCCTCATCGCCGTGCTCAAGGCCCTGGGAGACACCGAAGGGGCCACGCAATTCGGTCTCCAATTCGAATTGCACGTCTACGCCACGCTCCGGGCCCGCGGGCACAAAGAGGCCGCAGAAGAGTATTTGAAGGGTTCCAGGTTGCCTGAGGTCTTCCCCGAATTCCTGGCCCAACTGCAAGAACGACGACGCAATCCTTCCGAGCCCAGCCCCGCCCGACTGGGCCCCCATCCGCAGCCCGAACGTCTCGGCTGAATCCTGCTGATTTCCGGATTGGGATTTCGATCCGGTGCGCCTTTCATCACGGGGTGGCGCGTGAGTACCAACTGAACCCCTTCCGTCCGCCGGCCGACCTGCGGATCGACTACGCGCAGGAACTCAACGCCCAGCAGTACGAGGCGGTCACCGCGCCGCCCGGTCCGTGCCTGGTTCTGGCCGGCGCAGGAGCGGGCAAGACACGCACCCTGACCTACCGCGTCGCCTGGCTCATCGAGCACGGCATCCCGGCCGACCGGATCCTCCTCCTCACCTTCACCAACAAGTCGGCCCGCGAGATGATGGAACGGGTCGGAGACCTGCTGGGGGGCAGCGTCGTCGACCTCTGGGGGGGCACCTTCCACTCGATCGGGGTCCGGATCCTGCGCCTGCACGCCGACCGGCTCGGCTACCGCCGCGACTTCACCATCGCCGACCGCGAAGACGCCAAGGATCTGCTCAACGCCTGCATCACCGACGCGGGCATCGACGTGAAGGCCGTCCGCTTCCCCAAGGCCGAGGCGCTGGCCGACCTGTTCTCGATGCAGGTCAACACCGGCCAGAGCCTCGACGAGGTGACCGGCGGTGACGAAGGCCCCTTCGCCGGCGTGATGGATTCGATCCGACTGGTGCAACGGAAGTACGCCGAGCGGAAGCGCCAGGCCGGTCTGATGGATTTCGACGACCTGCTCGTATTGTGGGTCCGCCTCCTCCAGGACTTCCCCGATATCGCCGAGACCTACCAACGCCGGTTCCAGTTCGTGCTGGTCGACGAGTATCAGGACACCAACGTGCTGCAGGCTACGCTGCTCGATTGCCTGACCTTGCGGCATCGCAATCTCATGGCCGTCGGCGACGATGCCCAGAGCATCTACTCCTGGCGTGGGGCCAATTTCGCCAACATCCTGAAATTCCCCGAGCGCCACGCCGGCGCCAAGGTCTTCAAGATCGAGACCAACTACCGGAGCACGCCCGAAATCCTCGCCCTGGCCAACGCGGCCATCGCCGCCAACCTCCGCCAGTTCCCCAAGGCCTTGCAGGCCGCCCGGCCTTCGGGACAGAAGCCGGCGCTCATCGTGGCCACCGATGCACGCGAACAGGCCGCCTTTGTCGCGCAACGGGCCCTGGAACTCCGCGACGAGGGCATTCCCCTGAACGAGATCTGCGTCCTGTACCGCTCGCATTTCCATGCCCTGGAGCTGCAGATGGAACTGACCCGGCGCGACATCCCCTTCGTCATCACCAGCGGCATCCGGTTCTTCGAGCAGGCCCACATCAAGGACGTGGCCGCCTACCTGAAGCTCATCGCCAACCCCGCCGACGAACTGGCCTTCAAGCGCTTGGTGCGGATGCTGCCCGGCGTCGGCGGCAAGAGTGCCGACACGCTGTGGAACGCCTTCAGCGCCCGATTCCTGCCGTCCTCGGATTCCACGCCCGAATTCGAGGCCTCCGACAACGACGGGGCTCTGCCGGAAACCCGGCCGGTCGCACCCGAACTCAGCGCCATCGGCCGATCGGTGCCCAAGAAGGCGGCGGTGGCCTGGGCCCAGTTCACGGCCACCATCGCCCAGTGCGAAAGCCCGGAGCGACGGGGGCAACCCGGACGCCTGATCCGACTGGTGCTCGAGGCCGACTACGAGGACTACGTGCGCAAGACCTACGAAAACGCCCGGAACCGCCTCGAAGACCTCGCCCAGCTCGCCGCCTACGCCGACTCCTTCGAAGACACCTCCCTCTTCCTGTCGGAACTGGCCCTCCAGTCCAATCTGGAATCGGAGCAGAACCAGGCCCGGGACGGCGACGATGAAGATCGTCTGAGGCTCTCCACGGTCCATCAGGCCAAGGGCCTCGAGTTCCGGGCGGTCTTCGTGCTCATGCTCTGCGACGGCCTGTTCCCCAGCGGTCGTTCCGCGGAGACGGCCGATGGCGAAGAAGAAGAACGCCGGCTCTTCTACGTGGCGCTGACGCGGGCCAAAGACGAGCTGTACCTCTGCCGCCCCCTGCTCCGATTCATGGCCGGTACGGGCGAAGCCTTCCAACCGGCCTCGCGATTCCTGGCCGAATTCTCGGAAACCCTGGTCGAGGAGTGGAAAATCCACGCCCCGGTCCCACCGCCGCCTTCCCGAGGTCTCCGACCGACTCCGCAGCCCCGCCACGATCCCGATCCGTTTGGAGATCCGCCCCCGGATCCTGATCCGATCGACGATGGGGATGTCCCGTTCTGAACCGTTCTGCCCCGTTCTGCTCCATCACGCCCCATGAGCCATCCCCTGACCGTCGCCCCCAACACCGATCCCACCGCCCTCTACCGCTATCGCGATGGGCTCTACGCCGAGGACCTGCTGATCCTCGCGTTGGTGCGGATGGACTTCTTCACGGCCCTGGCGGCCGAACCCACCGATCTGGAAGGGCTACGCCAACGGCACCAACTGCACGAACGCCCCGCCGACGTGATGGTCACGCTCTTCCGGGCCATGGGCCTCATCAAGTGGTGCAACGGACGCTACGAAGTCACCGAAACCGCGCGGGAACACCTGGTCTCCACCTCGCGGTGGTTTCTCGGACCCTATTATGAATCGCTGGTGGATCGCCCCGTGGTGAAGGATCTCCAGCGGGTCCTCCAGACCGACAAGCCCGCCAACTGGGGCAGCCAGACCTCCCAGCCCGACTGGCACAAGGCCATGGAGAAGCCCGATTTTGCGCGCCAATTCACCCAGGCCATGGACTGCCGGGGCGTCTTTCTGGCGCGGGCGCTGGCCGAGCACCTGCCAATCGGGGAATCCCGTTCCCTGCTGGATATCGCCGGCGGTTCGGGCATCTACGCCTGCTCCCTCTGCGCGCATTTCCGGGAACTCCGGGCTACCGTGCTCGAAAAACCTCCGGTGGATGCCATTTGTGCCCAAGCCATTGCGGCTCGTGGATTCAGCGACCGCGTCCAAGTGGTCGCGGGCGACATGCTCAACGCCCCGCTGCCCCGGGGACATGATCTGCACCTCTACTCCAACGTCCTCCACGATTGGGACGTCCCGGTCGTTCGCGATCTCCTGGCCCGATCGTTCGAAGCCCTGCCCTCGGGAGGACGACTGCTCATCCACGACGCGTTTCTCAACCGCGACAAATCCGGCCCGCTCCACGTGGCCGAATATTCGGTGATGCTCATGCACGCCACGCAGGGCCGCTGCTACGGCGTGGGCGAGATGGAGACCTGGCTCCGAGCCACCGGATTCATCGATTGCCTGGAACTCCCCGGCGGAGCGGCCCGGAGCGGATTGATCGCCCGAAAGCCCTGATCGAGATCGGGATCGGTGTGATCCCGATGACTCACCAGCCCACGGCCGAGCGCTTGGACTGCTTGGTGATCGTCTTCTCTTCTTCCCAGACAGCCAGGCCGTCGCGAGTCGCCAGCGCCATCTGGAACACATAGGTGGACTCGTTGCGGTTGCCCTGACGGGTACGGTTCTCGATGATCTTGCCCGAAAGCGTGTAATCCGGACGGGCGGCGACCTTCTGCGTGCCCAGGAATTGGGCTTCGCGCTTGGCCTCGGCCGCCAAGGGATCCTCCGGCCCGCCCAGGCCCGCGGTGATGTCGGCCACCACCTTGCCCGTGCCCAGCAAGGAGACCCGGATCTTCTTCACCAGGATGTCGGTGTCGATCTGGATGCTGGTGTTGTTGACGATGCGGCTGATGGCCAACACGGCCCGACCGTCGGGCCCGCTGCCCTTCAAATTGCCCGAATTGATGTGCTTGGCGATCAGGGAGCTGACCATGGCCTCGGAGGCCATGTTCCAATCCTGCACATTGATCTCACCCACATTGCTGAGGGTGCGGGTGCTTCCCGGATCGACATAGGTGGCCTGGGTTGAGCAGCCCCCCAGGAGCACGGCAACGGCGGCGGCGACGAGGGCGGAAACGAGGGATCGGTTCATGGACACTGGATTGGGATTGGAAATCGGGGAAACAGGCGGTTGAGCGAAGGACTCAGCGGGCGTTTTCGTAGAGCTTCAGACGAAAATCCCGGACGGTGGGGTTGGGGGCGACCCCTTGGATGAAAAGGGATTCCTTCCCCTCGACTTGGCGGGTCACGGCGACCGAAGAGGGGCCCTCCACCACATTGCCATCCTTGTCGAACCATTCCCACTTGTAGGCGAAGCGCTGATAGCTGCGAGTGGTGTTCAGGACCTCGGCCTGCACCTTCAAGAAGCCACCCGGGCCTTCGGAGACATTGACTCCCTGCACCTGGACCTTCCGGGCCAGCGACCCGTCGGTGATCACCCGCTTCTCGGCGACCATGTTGCGCTGGAAGGCCGGTTGAGCGGTCTCGGTGGTGTTGACGGTCTGGCAACCGGCCCCCAACAGGACCATGCAGGTTGCGGTGGCGAGGGCTCGGACAGGATGGAAGTTCATTTGAGGCGGATCGTCGTCACCACCAACGGCGACAACGGACTCACGGAGCGAACAAGGATCAGGTTAATGGATTTCGGATCGACAGCAACTTCGGCCTGCTGGGTGTTCGGGGCCGAGACCCGCAGCTTGCCATCGGCCGGCGTGGGCAACGAACAGAACTGGTATTCCTTGGGCAAGGTCGTCCAGGTCCGGGTGTCCGAGATGTTGATGGCCGCCTGGGTGGCCGCAGTCGCCAGCATGGACACCAAACCGGCCACCGCCCCGCCCTGCTCTTCGGCGGTCTTGTTCACGAAGTAGGCCGCCGTGGCTTTGATGGTGGTGGACATCAGGGTCTTGGTGACGATGCCCGGCAACTCATCGCGGAACGCCTGCCCGATCACGCTGTCCATGCTGGCCAGGGGCACGGTGGATTCGGCGCCCGTCGCGGTTGTGACCGTCAACGGCGACACGTAGTTCGGGTTGAATTCCAACTTGGGCAGGGCGACACCGACATACGGCACCCGGTTGGCCCCGACGATGAAGAGGGGGATGTCGATCCGGAACTGATCGCGATGCGGGGCGCTGCCGGTCTCGAAGACCACGAACGTGCGGGGCGGCATCGGAGTGCCGTTGGCCACGCCCTCGGCCAGGGCCAGATCGGCGTCGATGTACTTGCTGGGCCCCGACATGCCCTTCACCCGTTCGAAGGATTTCCGGGCCCGCTCCAGATCGCTGCCGCCGGTCGACAAGGTCAGGAAATACACCCCATCGACGTAGACCGGGAACGGGTTGGCGTAGTCGGCGTAGGCCTTCAACTGGTTGAGGGCGGCGTAATTCTGTTTCATGAGGCCGCTGACCGCCGGATCGGACTGGGCCTTCTGGACGCTCTGGTGTTCGCCCGATTTCTCGGAGGCCGCCGCCTTGATCTCCGCCTCTTCGCGCTCGATGCGTTTGCGGTTGTTGATCACCGCGTCCTGCTGCCGCTGGTAGGCGCGGACCAATTCGGGGCGGGCCTTTTCCGGCTCGCCCAACTGGAGGTGGTTCAAGGCCTTGTAGGTGCTCACCAGCACCTTGTCGTAGTCGCGCCCCGTGTACGGCAGATTGGCCTGGTTGGACAGCAACGCCCCGGCCTCGCGCGAGACACTCGTCTTGGCCTTCTCATCGAACCGATAGATCAGATCATCGGCCTGCTGGAACGCGGCCTGACTCTCGGCGATTTGTCCGGCGGCCCGCAGGGACATCGCGTGCTCGAGCCGGTAGACCAGCGCATCCTTGCCGCTGGAGGCCTTCTCGGCTTTCCGACCGTAGTCGGCGGCGGCCGCCTGGATGTTGCCACTGCTCCACAACCCCTTGG
>JAIXXC010000037.1 GCA_027490985.1 Verrucomicrobiales bacterium | reverse complement strand
TTCACGGTGACGAAGCGCACGCCGCTTTCCACCAGACGGCGGGCCAGCAGGCAGCTTTGTCCAAACTCGCTCCGACCGTAGGTGTCGCGCAGGGCCTCGGATTCCTTCTCGAGGGCGAAGGCGTTCTGGGCGTCGGGCGACAAGATCATGTCGGTGGCCTTCTGAGCGAACTCATCATAGGTGGCCATCTGGTCGTTGCCGCGGATGTGGGTCGAGAGGGTGTCCACCGCCTGAAGCAGGGTGCGCCGTCGTTCCAGGACTTTCGGTGTCAGTTGGGCCGGGCAGGCCAGATCCCGGACCTTCCAAGACTTGTCGTTGGGATTCCCTGCCTTGAAGGATTCGTAGCGGCCTCCCAGCCACGCGCTCTTTCCCAGCTCCCAGGTGAAACTGGGGTTCTTGGGGACAGCGATGTAAGGAGGCACTTTTCCGACGAACCCGGTCTCGTGCGCCACGATGGCGCCCATCGCCGGGTGATCCCCGAACGGTGTGCCAAATTTCCCTGAAAGGACCCAGTTGGTCGCGGTCTCGTGGTGGTCGTTGTCATGCGCGCACGAGCGGACCAGGCAAACCTTGTCCATCGTCTGAGCCATCTTGGGCAGGAGGTTGCCCACCTTGAGGCCGGTGACGTTGGTGGGGATCTCGGTGTACTTGCCGCGGATTTCCTCGATGGCTCCCGGCTTCAGGTCGAAGGAATCGTGATGCGACAAGCCGCCTCCGAGGTAAACCAGCAGCACCGACTTGGCCCGGGGAGCCTTGCGAATCAACCCATTGGCCGAACCAGCCAGGGCGCTCTCCCAAGAAAGCACGCTGGGCAGCGAGAGCCCCAGTGGAGCCAGTGCACCCAGGCGCAGAAAGCCACGTCGCGAGAGGCCGTTGCATTGGGCTGCAGGCCGGGAGGCGAGGGAGATGTCGATCATGGCGTGACTTGGTTCCGTTCAGTGGTTGAAGGCGAACTCCTTCGTGTTGAGCAGGGCCCAAAACAAATCGGGCAGCACTTCTTCCGGAGGGGTGCCGGTGAAGTGCGCGAGCACCTGTTCCAACTCCACGGCATTGGGGCGGCGTCCGACGGTGATGAGGTACAGTTCTTCGACCCGTCGTTGCCAGTCGGTGGAGGTCTTGGCTGAAGCGATGAGTTCCTTCAGTCGACCTTCGGGGTGCTGAATTTTCTTGGTGATTTCCTCACCGTTTTGGAGGTGCAGCAACTGTGGCAAAGTCACCTCGCCGCTGCGTTCGCAGGCGCAGGCGGTCACCCGTTCGCTGCGGCCGAAGAGTGTGAGGAAGTAGCTGCTGACGGTGGGTTCGGGTACTTGCACGGCGCGCAATCCCAGCGGGAAGCCATCGAACCGATCGGGCACACCGGTGGCCGCGCTGATCGCATCGGCGATGACTTCCGCAGGCAGTCGGCGTGCGTAGTAGTGCGAGTAGAAACGGGTGTCGGTTTCGTTGCCGCGCACGGTGCGTGCGCTGAGTTGATACGTCCGCGAATTGAGGATGAGCCGCATCACGTGCTGCAGGTCGTAGCCGCTTCCGACAAACTCCCGACTGAGCAAGGCCCACAGTTCCGGATTGGAAGGCGGATTGCTGGCGCGGAGGTCGTCCACAGGCTCCACCAGACCGGTTCCCAGAAAGTGTTTCCAGAGACGATTGATCATCGCTCCGGCGAAGTAGGTGTTGTTGGTTGCGGTCAGCCAATCGGCCAACTGGGCCCGCGGATCGGTGTCGGCGCTGAACTCCATCGGCTGACGGTCGAGAGGACGCGCCTCGACGTCGCGCTGGGTGCGGGGTTGCCAGGCGTGGGGGATTCGGTTGCGGCTTTCGGCCAGTTCGCGCTTTTTGGCAATGAACTCGCGTTTCCGATCGCGGAATTCGTTTTGGGCGGCTTCGAGTTGCTTCGCCCATTCGGGTCCGCTCGTGGGAGTGGCCGTTCCGCCGTCATAGCCCAATGCCAGTAGCTTGGCCTCCGCGTCTTTCAGTTTGGTCTGTGCCTCTTCCAAACGCTGGCTGCGTTCGCGTGCGTCGCGACTCATGGGCAGCAAGGTGGTGGCGCCGTCGGCGGGCCCCTTCCGATCGAGTGTCACGCGATCGAAGAAGGCGGCAAAATGGTAGAAATCATCCTGGGTGTATTTCTCCAACGGATGGTTGTGGCATCGGGCACAACCGATGCGCGTGCCCATGAAGGCCTGCGCGACGGCATCCGGCGCTTCGCTCTCGGTGGAACGCTTTTCACCGACCAGATACACGTAGTAACCAATCTCCGGGTGTTGGACCGAATCGCCGCTCGCTGTAAGGACGTCGCGCACCAGTGCATCCCACGGGCGATGAGCGGCCACCTGATCCCGCAGCCATCCGTGGAAGGCGCGGACATTCTTTGCACCGCGGACGTCATGATCGCGTTCCTTCCGGTTCTGGAACAAATCGGCAAGTTGGAGTGTCCAGTAATCGGCGAACTCGGGCCGCTGGAACAGGGAGTCGGTCAGAGCAGCCCGCTTTCCAGGGGAACGGTCGGCTTGGAATGCCCGAACTTCCTCCGGTGTGGGCAGTGTTCCGAGAGTGTCGAGCATGGCCCGACGCAAGAAGGTCGCGTCATCGCATCGGGGCGATGGGGGCAGGTTCAACGACTGCAACTTGGCGAAGACGGGAACATCCACCGGGTTCTGACCGCGGGTGAACTTCCACCCCTCGACCACGTTGGTGAACGGAATGGTCACCCGCACGATTTCAACGAGTCCCTGAAAATGGATCCGGATGGCGGTCTCACCGGGACGGACTGCCTGGATCCGGCCTTCCGGAGTGACGGTGGCGATGTTCTGGTCGTTGGAAAAAAACTGGGAAAGCCAGGTGACGTCTCGGACGTGTCCATCGGGCCAGTGGGCCCGTGTCAGCAGTTGCTGGGTTTCACCGGGAGCGAGAATTCGGCTCAGCACCGCCCGCTCTGCGGACAGCGGGTTCGATTGCGTGGGTGTGGATGGTTCGGGAACTCCGGCGAGGATCTCCAATTGGCTGGCGTCGGTTTCCTCCTGTGCTGGCTTGGGGCCCGGTGCTCGGGCAGCGATCCACTCCGACAAGGTGCGGTGATAGCGGGAGCCTTCGGCAAAACGTGCTTTGCCTTCATGCGGAACCCGTCCCAGCGGTTTGGCGATGAGCAGAGATTCTTCAGGGAAGGCGGGGTTGATTCGGCGCCCACTGACATCATTCGCAACCCAGCTGTAGTCGAGTTCCGGTGCGTAACCCCGCAATGACAGCTTGAAGCCATTTTGACCGGCCAGCTTGCCATGGCATGCGCCCATGTTGCACCCCAAGCGGGTGAGCAGCGGTTCCATTTCTTGCCGGAACGACGGTGGGATCCGGTGAGCGGCCTCTTGCACCACCACGGCGACAGGGTGGGTCTGTCCGCCGAAACGGACCAGGACTTGGGCCGTGCCATCACCCACGGCATGGACCAGGCCGTTGGAAGTGACTGTCAGTATTCGCTCATCCGTGCTGCTGAAGTGTGCCTCTTGCGTGACGTCTCGAAAGAGGTTGGTGAGCCCTGAGCGGGAACCCGCGGGTGCCGAGACCAGAATTCCGTGGGCGTCATCGGCGCCCCGCAAAGCCATCCGAGTGGGTTGAACCCACAACCGAGCGCCAACGGTGTCGTCCGCCAGAGCCAACCCCGCCAAGGACAATACGGCCAAAACAGCCATCCGAGCGCATGAGCGCCAGAATGTCTGCAGGGCTGGGCGGAGGGTGGACATCGGAACCAGCATGTTCCGCCATGAATCCCACCTCCAACTTGTTTTTCGCTGGAGTCGGCGTTCGGTTTTTTTGGAAATCGGCTGTGCCAGGAAAAGGGGCTGGATGCACCGGATGAAATCCACCTCGCCAGCCGGTTGGCCGGTCAGGCGAAGACCGCAGAGAGTCGCCATCACGACCGCGGCCCGCTTCAGCCATCGGTGATCACCGGTGAACCACTCGTGAGCGCCCGTCAACGCGTGGGATGCGTTGATGACCGGTCTCCCAGAATGCGCTGTTTGAGGTTCTGTCGATGGGTT
>JAIXXC010000024.1 GCA_027490985.1 Verrucomicrobiales bacterium | reverse complement strand
GGGCACCAGTTGGCCGGCCCAGTACCGCAACAACCTCATCATCGGGAACATCCATGGCCAGCGGATGAACATCGATCTGCCCGTGGCCCGCGGATCGGGTTATGTGGGCAAACACGGCCAGGACTTCCTCAATTTCAACGACCGCTGGTCACAAACCCTCAATCAGCGCCTCGACCCCGACGGCAGCGTGTTCGTGATCGATTGGTACGACGCCAACCAGTGCCACCATGGTCGCGACGAAGGCCACGACCATTCGAGCGGCCGCATCTACAAGATCGTCCACCAGAACCAGCCGGTGGTGCGCACCAACCTTGCAACGCTGAGCACGGCCCAACTGGTGTCGCTGGTGGGCTCGAAGAACGAATGGCTCAGTCGCCATGCCCGACGCGTGCTGCAGGAGCGGGTGGCCGCCGCCGGCGCCCAGGAATCGGTGGACGAACTCCCCGCCGGCATCCGCGACTACGCCCGCACCCGCAAGGCGGCCGACAAGCTGCCCGCCCTCGAGGCCTTGCACGACGCCGTGGACGGCTCGGGCGACACGGCCTCGCGCCTCCGGGCCCTGTGGACCTTGCACCTGACCGGCCGCATCCTGCCAGAGGATGCCGCCCGCTGGATCCGTGATCCCGAGCCGCAGATCCGCGCCTGGACCGTCCAGACCTTCTTCGAGCACTCCGGCATGCTCTTCACCGAGCCCACCTTCGAGCAATTGGCGGGCAGCTCCGTGGAGGCCCTGGCCGCCTTGGCCGCCGAAGACCCCTCCCCACTCGTGCGCCGGGCGGTGGCCAGCGCCGCCCAGCGCGTGCCGGTGGCCCAGCGTTGGGACATCCTCAAGGGGCTCCTGCGCCACGCCGAAGACGCCTCCGACTTCAACCTGCCCCTGCTCTACTGGTACGCCACCGAGGGCCCGGTCTCGACCGACGCCGATCGCGCGGCCGAACTCCTGAAGGAGTGCAAGATCCCCAAGGTGCGCGAGTTCATCGCCCGCCGTCTGACCCAGATGGCTCTGGCGAAGAACTGACCCAGGCCCGCGCTCGTTCAGCGGGAACGCCCGCGCCCCTTCCGACGGGCCTTGCCGTCATCGGAGCGGGCGCGGGCCGCGGCTCCCGGACTCCGGGTCTCGGCTCCGCTGAGGCGGCTCTTCAGTTCGCGGATCTGGTCGCGCAGCAAGGCGGCCTTCTCGAACTCCAGGTTGCTCGACGCCTCGATCATCTCGCCCTCCAACTCGCGGATCGTCTCGGTCAGGTCGATCTGGGCCACGCTGTCGTCCAGGATCGCCGCGGCGGCATTGCGGCCCGAACCCACGCTGCTGAGCCCCTCCTCGATACTGCGCTTCACACTGCGCGGGGTGATGCCGTGGGCCTTGTTGTGGGCCAACTGCTTTTGTCGGCGATAATCGGCGACGGCCAAAAACTTCTGGATGCTCTGGGTTCGGTTGTCGGCATACAGGATCACCCGGCCATTGAGGTGCCGTGCCGCGCGACCGGCGGTCTGAATCAGACTCGTGGTACTGCGCAGGTACCCTTCCTTGTCGGCATCGAGGATGGCCACCAACGACACTTCCGGGAGATCCAGGCCCTCCCGCAACAGATTGATGCCGATGAGCACATCGCACTCGCCCTTGCGCAAGGCCCTCAAGATCTCGACCCGCTCGATGGCGTCGATCTCGCTGTGCAGATACCGCACGTTCACGCCGAGATCGCGGAGATAGTCGGTCAACTCCTCGGCCGTCCGCTTGGTGAGCGTGGTCACCAGGACCCGTTCGCCGCGCTCGATGGTCACGCGCGCCTCGTGCAGCAGGTCGTCGATCTGACCCTTCAGCGGTTTGATCTCCACCACCGGATCGACCAACCCCGTGGGCCGCACGATCTGCTCGGCCACGTTGCTCGGACCGGCCCAGCCCATCTCCAGCGGGCCCGGCGTCGCGCTGATGTGCACCGCTTGCCCCATGAGCGAGCGGAACTCCTCGAAATTGAGGGGCCGATTGTCGAGGGCGCTGGGCAAACGGAAGCCGTGATCCACCAGCACGGTCTTGCGGGCCATGTCGCCGGCGTACATGCCGCCCACCTGAGGCAGCGTCGCGTGCGATTCATCGATCAACAGCAGGAAGTCCGCGGGAAAGAAGTCCATCAGCGTCCCGGGACGCGATCCCTTGGGGCGACCCGAAATGTGCCGCGAGTAGTTCTCGATGCCCGAGCAGAATCCCAGCTCCTGCAATTGCTCGAGGTCGAACTCGCAGCGCATCTTGATCCGCTGGGCCTCGAGCAGCTTGCCGTCCTTCTCGAACTCGGCGATCCGCAGCCCCAGTTCCTCGCGGATCGAAAGGATGGCCGAGTTGATCTTCTCCTGAGGCGTGGCGAACTGCTTGCTCGGGAAGATGTTGATGGCTTGGAGTGATTCGAGGGTGTCGCCGGTGAGCGGATCAAACCGCGTGAACCGTTCCAATTCCTCGCCGAAGAACTCGATGCGCAGGGCGTCTTCGGTGTAGGCCGGGTGCAGCTCCACCACATCGCCGCGCACCCGGAACTTGCCGCGGGTGAGGTCGAAGTCGTTGCGGGAGTACTGGAGGTCGACCAACCGGGCCAGCAACTGCTCGCGGCTGAGCGACTGCCCGATGCGCAGAGGCACCACCATGCTCTCGTAATCGCGCCGGTCGCCGATGCCGTAGATGCACGACACCGAGGCCACCACCAGCACGTCTCGGCGCGACAACAGCGAGTTCATCGTCGAGAGCCGCAGCCGCTCGATCTCCTCGTTCACGCTGCTGTCCTTCTCGATGAACGTGTCGGTACGCGGGATGTAGGCCTCGGGTTGGTAGAAATCGAAGTAGCTGACGAAGTACTCGACCGCGTTGTCGGGGAAGAAGCTCTTGAACTCGGCGTACAACTGGGCCGCGAGCGTCTTGTTGTGCGACAGCACCAGGGCCGGCCGGCCCATCTGGGCCACCACGTTGGCCATGGTGAACGTCTTGCCCGACCCGGTCACCCCGAGCAGCACCTGATGCGGCTCACCCCGTTGCAGCCCCGCGACGAGCTTGGCGATGGCCGCGGGCTGATCCCCGGCCGGCGCGTAGTCGGATTTGAGCTGAAACTGGGTGTCAGGCACGTGTCCGAAAAGCTACCCCCGGAACCCGCCCGGCGAAAGTCTGGCGGACGGGGAAGGCGCAAAGCCAGTCAACCAGACCATCTCCCTCGGATTCGCGGAATCGGGTGATTCTTCAGGTGGTCGCCAAGCCACGCTCGAAGAATTCCGCCCTTTCAGGGCGTGGTGATTTCGCAGGTCTGATACCCAGGGCAACGCCCTGGGTACACAACCCACCATTCCCGCCCTGAAGGGGCGGAATGGGCGCATCCGGAAATTGAGACAAAACGCAGAATCGCGCTCCAAATCCCCGCCATGTCACCTCACCTCACGCTGGGCCGTGCCGTGAACTGTTAAAGACACACGCTTTCCCTTCGAATTCTTCGCAGCTCTGAACCGTTTGCTTCCGGAGAGGACCTCTTTAAGGTTCACCTCATCTCACCTATGCAGAACGACTCGACCGGAACGGATCTGAATCGCCGCACCTTCTTCAAGGGCGCTTCCATGGCC